>CAXMND010000059.1:0-27419 GCA_964194675.1 uncultured Coxiellaceae bacterium
ACGTCAGCTGGCTATGACGGACGATTCGCACGAGCAGACCGAGCTCTTGCTGCGACTCGCAGGGCTTCGCGAAGAGCGAATGGATTCGACCGATTCAGCGATCGAGATCTACCGCGATGTGCTTGCCAACGACGCGAGCAATCCGGCCGCTCTCGGAGCGCTAGAACGACTGCTGGAGTCCTCCCAGCACCAGGCGGCGGTCGCAGATATTCTCGAGCCGATCTACGGAGAGGCCGGCGCAGCTGCACGACTGGTCGACGTGTACGAGATTCAAGCGAACCACGCGACAGCGCCGGAGCGGCGTGTGGAACTCTTCCACGAGATCGCAAAGCTCCAGGAGTTCTCGGTCAGCGACCTGCACGGGGCTTTCGAGAGTTTTGCCCGTGCCTTCCGGGAAGACCCGGGCCACCCGCAGACACGGGAGGAACTGGAGAGGTTGAGCTCGGCGGTCGGCGGCGGTGATGCGCTAGCCGGCGTCTACGAGCAGGTGGTCGCATCGCTCGACGATCCGGAGCTCGGAGTGAGATTCTTGTTGCGGGCCGCGGAAATCCGCGAGAACGAGCTCGGTCAGATCGATCGCGCCGTAGAGCACTATCAGAAGGTGCTGCAGATCGACGAGGAGCATCACGATTCAGCCGATGCTCTCGAGCGATTGTTCCAGCAGGCGGAGCGCTACGAAGACCTTGCGTCGATCTATCGTCACAAAGCTCGAATGCTACCGTCGCCAGCCGACCAGCGCGAACAGTTGGTCAAGGCCGCGGCGATTTACGAAGACATTCTCGACAAGCCCTCGGACGCGATTGCAGTCCATCGGCAGGTGCTCGAAATCGAGCCGGACGACATCGAGTCGCTCGACCGCCTCGTCGAGCTTCAGGTGCGGCTCGGCAAGTGGGAGGATCTCCTCGCGACCTACGAACGTAAGGCCGAAGTCGTCACGGATGGGGATGCGCGCAAAGAACTCTTCACCGCCATCGGCCGCGTCCACGAGGATCAACTCGACGATTCCGAAAAGGCGATCGAGGCGTACCAGCGTGTTCTCGAGATCGATCCCGACGACGTGGCCGCTCTCGGTCATCTCGATGGGCTTTTCGATAGGACCGCCCAGTGGCGAGACCTTCTTCAAGTCCTCGAGCGTCAATCAGACCTCGTGGTGGAAGACACAGAGCGTGTAGGGGTTCGCTTCCGTATCGGCGAGCTTTGGCGGCGGCACCTGGAGGATCCCACGCAGGCCATCGAGATCTATCGCGACATCCTGGGGATGTTTCCCGAGCATCAACCGACGCTCGAAGCGTTGACGACGATGACGAGGGACGCGGTCGAGCCGCTGGCGGCAGCCGAAGTGCTCGAACAGGTGTATCGCGAGAGCGCGGAGTTCCGAAAACTCGTCGAAGCGCGCGAGGTTCAAGTTCGTCACACCGAAGATCCGGCCGACCGAGTCGATATGCTCCACCAACTGGCCGAGATCTACGAGATCCAGCTCGAGGATCCGCCCTCAGCCTTCGGTGCATTCGCGCGAGCGCTGCCGCTCGACGTCCGAAACGACATGACGCTTTCTTCGCTCGAGCGGCTCGCGGAGCAGACGGGCAGCTGGCGAGAGGTTGCGTCCCGCTATGACACCGAGGTCGAGCGTCACCGGGAGGAAACGCCCGAAGACGTCGTTCACCTCGCGAAGCGCTCGGCAATGATCAACGAGGTTCAACTCGATGACGTGGAGGCTGCGATCGAGCAGTATCAGCTCGTCGTCGATATCGACGCAAGCGACGTGGCGGCCATCGAAGCACTCGATCGGCTCTATGAGCAGACCGAGCGCTGGGACGACCTTGCAGCCACCCTCAAGAAAGAGGCGGCCATTGCGACGACGCCCGAGGATGTCCTCAACCTGCAGTTCCGGACAGGCCAGATTTACCAGAACCAGATCGGCAACGTGGACTCCGCGATCGAGCAGTATCGCGAGATCATCGCCGCAGCGCCCGAGTACTCACAGGCCGTTTCGGCTCTCGAGGACCTCTTCGCGGGTGGCGTGCGCCCCATGGAGATCGGCGAGGTGCTCGAGCCTCTGTACAGGATGCAAGGCGATTGGAACCGCTTACTGACCGTCCAAGAGGTCCAGGTCGAACACCAGAGCGACCCGATTGAGCGGGTCGTCATGATGCATCGACTCGCCGAGATCGCGGAGGACAAGGCCGACGACTACGGCCGGGCCTTCCAGTGGATGCAAAAAGCGTTGCTCGAGGACCCGAGCCACGATCACTCGCTCGGCGAGGCAGAGCGCCTCTCGGCCATCGTCGATGGGTGGAGCCAGTTGGCGAATACCTACGCGAACGGCATTCAGCACACCGGAGACCCGCTCAGCAAGGCCGAGCTTGGTCGTCGGCTTGCGCGGGTTTACGAGGAGCAACTCGACGACGTGCAGCGAGCCGAGGCGACCTATCGCTTCGTGCTCGGCGTCGATGATCATGACGAGGCCGCCCTCAAGGCCCTCGACCGCATCTATTCGCAGCACGGGGCACACCAGGCGCTCGCCGAGGTGCTTCGGAAGCGAATAGGCGGGTCCAACAACAGCTCCGAGCTGATCGAGCTTCACTACCGATTGGGCCGCGAGCTGGAGACCAAGCTCGGTTGCACGGAACGAGCGATCGAGGTCTTCACCAAGCTGCTCAACGACTACGATTCGGAGCACGCCGAGGCGATTCACGCCCTTCAAGGGATCTACGCCAAGCTCGAGCGTTGGCCCGAGCTCTTCGCTGCCTTTGAAAAGGAGATGAGCATTGCGCTCGGCGACTCGCAGCAGGCCGACCTCTTTGCTCGAATGGCCCGACTCTCGTCGAATCGGCTTCGGGACCCGGAGCGCGCGATTGAGCTTTGGCAGCGGGTCCTCGACCTTCGGGGAGAGGATTCCGAGGCTCTCAACGCTCTTGGCGACATCTTCGCGTCGCAGGGCAACTGGCGAGATCTGGTCGACGTCCTCGAGCGCGAGGCGGCCATTGCCGAAGACGACTCCTTCCGGATTCAGGTCTACTCCGACCTGGCGAGGGTTTGGTACGAGAAACTCGAGCGAGGGCGCAACGCGATCGAGAACTGGGAACGCGTCCTCGACGTGGACCCGGGCAACACCTATGCGCTTTTCAGTATCGCCGAGATTCAACGGGCGGGCGGGCAGTCCCGCGAGCGGGCGGACACCCTGCATCGCATCATCGACGTCGGGGCGGCGACCCTCGAGGATTCGGATCTCGTCCACGTCTACATGCAGCTCGGCCACGTCTACAGCACAGAGCTTCAGCAGCCTGCCGATGCCGTCGAGGCGTACCGCAACGTGCTCACCGTCGATCCCACCTTCTTCGAGGCGCTGGACTCTGTCGAGCTCATCCATCGCGAGGAGGGCGATTGGGAAGAAGCCATCGGCGTAATGGAGCAACGCGCTCAGGCTTTCGAGGACCCGCGCGACAAGGTACGGCAGCTCCTGGCCGTCACAGAGCTCTGGGAGACCGAGGTCGGCGACAAGGACCGTGCTGCGGGCACCTTCGGTCGCATCCTCGATGTCGACCCAATGCACGAGTACGCGTTTTCCGAGCTGCAGGCGCTCCACAAGGACGCCGAGCGCTG
This sequence comes from uncultured Coxiellaceae bacterium, assembly GCA_964194675.1. Classification (GTDB taxonomy): domain Bacteria; phylum Myxococcota_A; class Polyangia; order Polyangiales; family Houyiibacteriaceae; genus SG8-38. Next base: position 3,604 of record CAXMND010000059.1, read on the forward strand.
GGATCAGCTGATCGACCTCTACGTCACACGGATTGAAGCGACGGAAGACCAGGGCGAGCGCATCGAGCTTTTGCGTGCAGCTGCGCGGGTCTACGAGGAAAAGCTCGAAGACGGCGAGCAGGCGTACCACACGCTCTACATCGCTTGGACCGAGGACTACAGCAAGCGAGACACGATCATCGACCTCGAGCGAGTCACGGCGGCGAACGAGAAGTGGAACGAGCTCCTCAGCTCAGCGAACCAGATTCTCCAAGAGGTCGAGGACGCGTCGACGCAGATCGCCATCTGCCTCTGCTGCGCCAAGTGGTACGGCCAGGACCTCGGACATCCCGAGTACGCGATTCCGTACTACGAGCAGATTCGAGCGCTCGACCCGAGTAATGCGAAGGCCTGGTGGCAGCTCGGCGACCTCTACGAGACGACCCAGCAGTGGGACAATCTCGCGCAGGTCCTCGCCAAGCTGGTCGAGCTGACCGACGATGACGAGGTCAGGGCCAATACGTACGTTCGCATGGGCGACCTGGCCGAGGATCGCTTCGCGATGCGGCAGGAGGCCGAGGACTACTATCGCCGTGCGCTCCACTGTCAGGAGAAGCACGTGGGCGCTCTCGAGGCCCTCGAGCGCATCTATCGCGAAGATGGGCGCTCCAACAAGCTGCTCAACATCCTCGAGCGCAAGGCCGAGGCCGTCGAGGACGTCGACAGCATCGTGTCGGCCCTCCTGCAAGTCGCCCAGGCATACGAAGAGCGCTTCGACGACCACAAGGCTGCCATCGAGAACTTCGCGAGGGCTTCCGAGCTGGCGCCTTCGGACCTAACGGCTCTTCGTGGGCTCGAGCGACTCTATCAGCAGGCTGAGCGCTATCAGGATCTCGTCGACATTCTCGAACGGCAGTACGAAGTGGTGGCGACTGAGCGGGAGCGCATCGACATCCTCGTTCGGCTCGCTCGGATGTGGGAAGAGGAGTTCCGCAAACCCGAGAACGCAGTCGACCGCCTCGAGCAGGTCCTAGACATCGACCCGCTGCACGTCGAGGTCCTCTGCAAGTTGGAAGAGCTCTATCGCCTGACGCAGCGGTGGGACGACCTGGTTCGCACCTATGATCGCCACGCCAGCGCAACGGCCGATCAGGAAGAGCGGGTCCGGATCTTCCGCGAGCTCGGGCAGGTCTACGCCGCACACAAGGAAGACGTCGAGCAAGCGATCGACAGCTATCTCAACGCGTTGAATCTCGACGACCAAGACGTCCTCAGCCTCAAAGCTCTGACGCAGCTCTACGAGCGCAAGGCTGACCATTCGGCGGCGCTCGACATGATGGGCCAGTTGGCTCGGGTGGTGGATGAGGTCGACGAGCAGGTGTCTCTCAAGCACCGCATGGGCCGCATCCTCGACCAAGAGCTCGGTGACCGCGTCTCCGCGCTCGAGCACTTCCAGGCCTCTGTAGACCTGGATCCGGGCCACCTGCCGTCACTCGAAGCGATGCGATCCATCTACATCGACTCGGGCGACTGGGTCGCCGCCTCGAAGATGCTCGGCCTCGAGGTCGAACAGACCGAGAACGAGCGAGTCAAGGCCGCACGATTGGTCGATCTCGGTCGTATCTGCGCCGAACGACTCGATGACGAGGCCGGAGCCATACAGGCGTTCGAGGCGGCGCATGCATCCGACCCGGACAACGAGGACGCGCTCCTACCTTTGGTCGACTCCTATGTCGCCCAAGGCCGGCACGAGGATGCGTTCCCGCTTCTCGATGTGCTGGTCAAGCGTTCGGACAAGCGAGAGCGAGACGAGCAGCACCGCCTGGCTTCGATGCTGGGTGAGACAGCGACGAACCTCGGTCGAGCCGAGGATGCTGTGGCCGCGTACGAACGCGCTCATGAGATCGACAACGACGACCCCGCGACCCTCAAGGGCCTTGCTGGAAGCTACTTCCGCGCGGAGCGATGGGAGGATGCCTTCAAGTATCACCAGGTGCTGTTGGTCCAACACCGCGACTCGCTCGGCAGGGACGAGATCACCGAGATCTTCTATCGGTTGGGCGTCGTCAAACGCGAGCAGGGCGAAGACAAGAAGGCGCGGAACATGTTCGACAAGGCGCTCGAGGAGGACACGCATTACGTGCCCGCGCTCGAGGCGATGGTCGCTCTCCAGAGTCGCGAAAGCGACTGGGAGTCGGTCGTGCAGTACAAGAAGCGCATTCTCGATGTCACGGACGAGCCCGCCGGGCGTGCCAAGCTTCTGGTAGAGCTCGGGGATCTTTGGCAGGACCAGCTCAGCTCGCCGGACTCCGCGGCCGAGGCCTTCACCGAGGCGCTCGACCTAGAGCCCGAAAACCACGTGGTGCTTCACAAGCTGCTCGGCACCTACCAGGCCGCCCAGCGGTGGTCCGAGGCGATCGATGTCGTCGAGCGTGTCAGCGCACTCGAGACGCGCGACGAGGCGAAGGCCAAGTACGCGTACACTGTTGGCGTCATCCTCCGCGACAAGCTCGAGGACGAGGACGCGGCGCTCGAACGCTTCAACGAGGCCTTAGACCTCGACAGCCTGGAGCTCAAGCCGTTCGAAGCGGTCAACAAGCTTCTGAACACCCGCAAGGACTGGAAGGCCCTCGAGCGCGCCTACCGGAAGATGCTTCATCGCATCATCAATCAGGGGAACGCCGACCTCGAGCACAACCTCTGGCACACTCTCGGCATCATCTACCGGGACCGTCAGCGCAACTTTGACGCCGCGGCCGAGTCGTTCAGGATGGCGGCCGAGCTCAAGCCGGACGACGCCACCGCGCACCAGATTCTCGCCGAGCTTTACGCGACGATGCCGGACAAGACGGCGGAGGCCATCGCCGAGCACCAATGGTTGCTTGCTCACGACCCGAATAAGCTCGAGTCGTACCGAGCGCTCTACAAGCTCTACTTCGATGCGCGTGCCTACGACAAGGCATGGTGTATCGCGCGAACGCTGACCTACTTCGCCAAGGCGGACGAGGAACAGCAGAAATTCTACCAGCAATATCGGCAGGACCGAGAGATTCAACCGAAGGCGCGTGTCAGTGCCGAGGCATGGATCAAAGATCTCATGCACCCCGATCAGGACATCTACGTCTCCAAGATCATGGAGGTCATCGCCCCGGCGGTGCGCGCGTCGATGGCTTGGTCCGACAAGAAGCTGAATTTGCACAAGCGCAAGCCCGAAGATCTCGCCAACCCGAGCCTAGCGCTCGCGCGGCAGTTCAAGCTCGCGCAGGACGTCCTGAACATCTCGATCCCGGTTAGGCTCTTCATTCAAAAGGAGCTCTCAGGCGCGCTCCGAGACGAGGCGCGAAGCAATCCACCGGCGATCATCACGGGGTACACGCTGCTCTCGGGGTACCGTCCAGTCGACCTCGCCTTCGTGTGCGGTCGACACCTCTCGTACTACCGCGGTGAGCATTTCATTCGCACGATGTACAATTCACATACCGAGCTTCGAACACTCCTTTTGGCGGCGATGCGTGTCGTCGGCATGGGCGAGGCCGATCCGACCGTGGACGCGACCGCCAAGCAGCTGGCGCGCCACATAGACCAGGCTCACCTGGACGTCCTCAAGAAGATCGTTCGAAAGTTCGTTGAGGCAGGCGGCAAGGCCGACATCAAGCGTTGGATGCAGGCAACCGAGATCACCTCGCTTCGGGCTGGCCTCCTTCTGTGCGACGACGTCGACACGGCGGTGCGGATGACGCAGCAGATCGCTTCGGAATCAACGGCGGATCTCGCGCCCAGGGACAAGGTCAAGGAGATCGTCCTGTACAGCATCTCCGAGAGCTACTTCAGATTGCGTGAGGCGCTGGGGATCCAGATCAAGGTGTAGGGCGGGCGCGGGCGCCTTCAGCGTCAGCGCCAGCAACTGTGTTGAGGAGAACTTGACTGGGCCGGGGTCTTGGATCTCTACGCTTGGATCTCGTCCCCTGGGGCCGAGATCCAAAGTGCCAGTGCCAGCGTTCAGCGCCAGCGCAGCGCCCGGGGCCTGCGTTGGGCCCACGAATGTGACAGGGCTTCCGCGTGATCGAGCTCCTCCTGAACGATGAAGGCGAGACCCTGGCGCTCGCACGCGCGCTCGCGGGGGCGCTTGCGCCCGGGGATCTCATTGCTCTCGAAGGCGGCCTAGGCGCCGGCAAGACGACGTTCGCGCGCGGGGCGATCCACGGACTCGCGGTGCCGGCCGAGACCGCCGTCACGAGCCCGACCTTCGCGTTGCTGCACCAATACCAGGGACGACTTCCCATTGTGCACGCGGATTTCTATCGGCTTGCCGACGATGCGGAGATCGAGGAGCTCGGGGTTGATGAGCTTCTTGAAGAGGGCTCGGTGCTCTTTGTCGAGTGGGGTCGCAAGTTTCTATGGGTGGAGACCCGTGCCTCGCTCTGGGTGGACTTGGAGATCGTCTCGGACGATGTGCGACGCGTGCGGCTTCTGCCCCAAGGAGCGCGCGGTGATGCGTTGATCGCTGCCGTTCGAACGCGTCTATTTGCGGCCTGCTAAGGGCTCTGGTAAGTCCGCGCGAACGCTTTCGCCGAACCGATTTCCATGCCCCGCCGCGACGATATCAACAGCATCCTTCTCATAGGATCGGGGCCGATCGTGATCGGACAGGCATGCGAGTTCGACTACTCCGGAACCCAGGGCGCCAAAGCGCTCAAAGAGGAGGGCTACCGGGTCATCCTGGTGAACTCGAATCCGGCGACCATCATGACGGATCCGGAGTACGCGGACCGCACCTACATCGAGCCGCTGACGCCGGAGGTGCTCGAGGCGATCATCGAACGTGAGAAGCCGGACGCGGTCCTTCCCACCTTGGGCGGCCAGACGGCGCTCAACCTCACCCTCGAGCTTGCGAACCGAGGCATCCTCGACAAGTACGGCGTCGAGTTGATCGGTGCTCGGGTCGACGCGATTCGCAAGGCCGAAGAGAGGGAGCTCTTCAAGACCGCCATGGACAAGATCGGGCTCGAGAGTGCCCGAGCCGAGGTCGCCCGGACGGTCGAGGAGGCCAACGACGCTGCTGACCGCATCGGCTTTCCTGTCATCCTGAGACCTTCTCTGACGCTCGGGGGTTCGGGAGGTGGTGTGGCGTACAACCGGGCCGAGCTTGACGTTGCGATTCGCTGGGCCTTCCAGTGCAGCCCGATCCACGAGTGTCTCATCGAAGAAAGCCTGCTCGGATGGAAGGAGTACGAGCTCGAGGTCATTCGTGACAACGCCGACAACTTTGCCGTCATCTGCACCATAGAGAACTTCGACCCGATGGGCGTGCACACCGGTGACTCGATCACCGTGGCCCCGGCAATGACGCTCACCGATCGCGAATACCAGCGCCTTCGAAATGCAGCGCGCGATATCATCACCGAAATTGGCGTCGATACGGGCGGATCGAACATTCAGTTTTCGATCAACCCGAAGGACGGCCGAGTCATCGTCATCGAGATGAACCCTCGGGTATCCCGTTCGAGTGCGTTGGCCTCCAAGGCCACCGGGTACCCGATCGCGAAGATCGCCGCGAAGCTCGCCATCGGGTACCGCTTGGATGAGTTGCGCAACGACATCACCGGGACGAGCTCGGCGTTCGAGCCCACCATCGACTACGTCGTCACCAAAGTGCCGCGTTTTGCGTTCGAGAAGTTCGCGGGCGCCGATCCTCGTCTGACGACGCAAATGAAGTCCGTTGGAGAGGCGATGGCGATCGGTCGCACCTTCAAGGAGTCCCTTCAGAAAGCGACGCGGTCCCTCGAAATTGGGCGGGACGGGCTGACGTCGTTGTTTCACAGGGTTGACTATCGGGACCTCGCGGCCCAGCTCAGGCGTCTGCGCGAGTCGGGTGAGGCGATCAATAGCGCCAAGCCGATGCTGCAAGACCTTCCTGAGGCTAGCGAAGCCGAGCTCCGAGAAGCGATCCTGGAAGTCATCCACACCCCGTTGTCCGACCGGCTCTGGTACATCGCCGACGGCTTACGTGTTGGGCTCACGGTCGACGACATTCACCAAGCGACCGAGATCGACAAGTGGTTTCTCGATCAGATGCGTCAGATCATCGCCTTCGAGGGGGTCCTCTCGGACACCAGAGGGGTCCCGCTTTCGGCCGACATGCTTCGCCACGCGAAGGAGCTCGGCTTCAGCGATCGACAGATTGCGGCGCTACGCGGAGAGACTCCGAAGGAAGTTCGCGAGGCGCGTGCCGGCCACGGCGTCGAGCCGATTTTCTCGCGGGTCGACACCTGTGCCGCGGAGTTTCCGTCACTCACTCCCTACATGTATTCGACGTGGGGGCTCGAGGGGGAGGCCAAGGTCAGCACCGACAAAAAGAAGGTCATGATCCTCGGTGGGGGTCCCAACCGAATCGGCCAGGGCATCGAGTTCGACTACTGTTGCGTTCACGCGTCGTTTGCGCTCAAAGAGATCGGCTTCGAAACCATCATGGTGAACTGCAACCCAGAGACGGTTTCGACGGACTACGACACGTCCGACCGCCTGTACTTCGAGCCGCTTACCTTCGAAGACGTGATGCACATCGTCGACATCGAAAAGCCTGACGGGGTGATCGTTCAGTTTGGCGGCCAAACCCCTCTCAGGCTGGCGGTTCCCCTCGCGCGTGCGGGCGTCCCCATTCTCGGGACTTCCGCCGACGCGATCGATCGTGCCGAGGACCGAGAGCGGTTCGACGAGTTGCTGACGAAGCTCAGCCTCAAGCGGCCCCGAGGCGGGATTGCCAAGGGTACCAAAGATGCTTTCGCGGTCGCCGACAGGATCGGCTTTCCCGTGGTGGTTCGCCCTAGCTACGTGCTTGGGGGGCGCGCGATGGAGATCGTTCATTCGCCCGAGGACCTGGCTCGCTACATGACAGTCGCGCTCGAAGCGGTTTCGGATGCCGAGAGCCAGACCATCCTCGTCGACGAGTTCTTGAAGGATGCGATTGAGGTCGATATCGATTGCGTGTCCGACGGCAAAGAGGTCGTCATTGGGGGCCTTTTGCAGCACATCGAAGAGGCGGGGATCCACTCGGGCGATTCGTCGATGGCTCTTCCCGCGCATGCGTTGCCGCCCGACGTGCTTGCGACGCTTCGGTCCTCGACCCGAGCTTTGGCGCTCGAGCTCGGCGTGGTCGGTTTGATGAACGTACAGTTCGCCGTCCGTGGGAGCGCCGTCTACGTCATCGAGGTGAACCCGCGCGCGTCTCGCACGATTCCGTTTATCAGCAAGGCCATCGGCGTGCCGCTCGCGAAGATCGCAGCGAAGGTCATGGCTGGAGAGACTTTGCGCGAGCTTGGCTACACGCGGGAGATCGTGACCGACCACATCGCAGTCAAAGAGTCGGTCTTCCCGTTCAACAAATTCCCGGGCGTCGATACCATCCTAACGCCCGAGATGCGGTCTACCGGCGAGGTGATGGGGATCGCCGACAATTTCCCGGAGGCCTTCTACAAGGCGTTGCTATCAGCCTACTTGGAGCTCCCGTCCGAGGGGAAGGTCTTCATCAGCGTGAAGGATGACGACAAGCCCGCCGCCGCGGATCTCGCTCGCCGCCTCCAGGACCTGGGTTTTGAGATCATTGCCACCGCGGGGACGCGCGAGCAGTTGGGGCGCTCCGGCGTCGAGGCCGAGCTCGTGCACAAAGTCGGGGAAGGGCGGCCCCACATCGTCGACCACCTCCAGAACGGGGACATTTGCCTCGTCTTCAACACGACTGCGGGCGCCAGGGCGATTCGGGACAGCCGTTCGATGCGACGTCAAACGGTCATGAGTGACGTCCCGTATTTCACCACGATCGCCGCGGCTGTTGCCGCCGTCGATGCGATCGAAGCACGAAGGCTCCGGCCCCTTTCGGTGTGCTCGCTACAGGAGTACCACGCGCGCACGACCGAGCTCGAAAGCGTGCGACCAGCGCCGCTGTCGGCTCGGTAGGCGTCGGGTTGCTCTATTTTGGTGCACGGTTTAGGAGGTTGAGATGGAGAGAGTTCCCATGACGCCCGAGGGGCACGCTGCGCTTGCGGCGGAGCTCACTGCCCTCAAGGCGGAGCGACCCAAGATCTCCCAGGAGATCGGGATCGCTCGCGACCACGGTGATCTCAAGGAAAACGCGGAGTATCACGCGGCCAAGGACAAGCAGGGCATGTGCGAGGCCCGGATCGTCGAGATCGAGGACAGGCTTGCACGCGCCGAAGTGATCGACCCGTCGACTCTCGGGGGCGACAAAGTGAAGTTCGGGGCGTTCGTCGAGCTCGAAGACATCGACAATGGCAAGGTCGTCACCTACCGACTGGTGGGGCCCGACGAGTCCGACCTCAAGCAGGGGAAGATTTCGATCACCTCTCCGGTCGCCCGAGCCATCGTCGGCAAAGAGGTCGGCGATGAAGTGCGGGTGGAGACTCCGCGGGGCGTTCGCACCTACGAGGTCAGCGACGTCCGCTGGAGCTGACGGGGTCGCTCGGAAGGGCTGCTCCCACGTGTCTACTCTCCTCGACCACGCGATCGAAACGCTGCCAGGCATTGGGCCGCGCACCGGTGCTGCGCTTCGCGAGCGTGGTTACCAGACCGTCGGCGACCTGCTTTGGTTGATGCCGCGGAGTTATGACGACCAGCGTCACCCGACACCGATTTCCGAGCTCCGCGCCGGCGAGTACGCGGTCGTCGAAGGGAAAGTACGCAGCGCGCGAAGGTTCCCCCGCGGCGGCCACATGGGCTTCGAAGTGCGCCTCGAACCTGACGAGTTGCCTGGTGAAGACTCGGGTTACCAAGAGCTCAAGGTCATTTGGTTTCGCGCCGTGCCTGGGCTCTCGCAGCGCTTCGAGGTCGGTGCCCCAGTGCGTGTCGCAGGCCGGGTGCACGAGTACCGTGGAGTCGCGACCATCGCCCACCCGGAAGTGCTCAAGGAGGGAGAGGCTGGGGCGATCGAGCCCCGCTATCCTGAGCTCCCCGGTGTTCGTCGCAAGACGTTACGACGAGCCGTGCGTGCCGCGGTCGATAGGGTTGCCGGCGAAGTTCCGGATTTGATCCCTGAAGAGCTTCGCGTTGAGGCCGGCGTCTGCGCGATCGGCGATGCTCTCTCGTCGATTCACGTGCCGACCCCCGCGATGCTCGACGGGGAGTCCGAGGGACGTCATCCAGCACAACATCGCCTCGCACTCGAAGAGCTCGTGCTGTGGGAGCTCGCGCTTCGCCTTCGGAGGGCCCGGGAGCGAGGTGGCACGGCGCAATCTTTCGCGCCCGAGCCTGCGGTCTCTGCAGCGTGCGCAGCGTTCCCCTTCGAGTTCACGCCTGCGCAACGGGATGCCGTGACCGCGTTGAGCTCGAGCTTGAATCGAGACGAACCGATGCGGCGCTTGCTCCAAGGTGACGTGGGTTGCGGAAAAACCGCCGTAGCTCTCGTGGCCTGTGCCCAGGTGGTGGCGGGAGGAGCTCAAGCTGCGTTTCTCGCGCCGACGGAGCTCCTCGCCGACCAACACGCCGCCACGTTGCAACCGATCGTCGAAAAGCTCGGGCTCCGCCTGGGGCTGTTCACAGGTGCGCTTTCGAGGGAACAACGTCGCGCGATGCTCGATCGAATGGCGACCGGTGCGGTCGATGTCGTCGTGGGAACGCACGCTCTCCTGAGCGGCGAAATCCGTTTTGCCAACCTCGGCCTGGTCGTGGTGGATGAACAGCATCGTTTCGGGGTGGCTCAGCGTCTTCGACTCGGTGTGCGTGACTCCACTCGGCGACCGCACCTCTTGGTCATGACAGCGACCCCGATTCCTCGAAGCCTGGCGTTGGTGCTCTACGCCGGTCTCGACCTCCCCACGATCGATGCGAAACCCCCGGGCCGCCTCCCTGCCACGACACGAATGCTCCCACGCACCAACCGACACAAGGTGTTTCGCCAGCTCGAGCGCGCCCTCGACGCAGGCGGGCGCGCGTACATCGTATGCCCCGCGATCTCCTCTTCCGACGAGCTCGTCGGGGTCGACCGTACCTTCGCCGAAATGAAGGAGCGGTTCGGCGCCGACATGGTGGGACAGATCCACGGGCGGCTCTCGGGTGAGGAACGCCGAGCGTTGATGCGCGATTTCGCCGATGGCACGCTGAAAGTCTTGGTGGGTACCACGGTGCTGGAGGTCGGGGTTGACGTTCCGGCAGCGAACGTCATCGTGGTCGAACAGGCCGATCGTTTCGGACTCGCGCAACTCCATCAGTTGCGAGGGCGAGTCGGGCGCGCTGGGCAGCGCAGCGCTTGCCTCCTCACCTACTCCGCGCCCCTGTCCCCCGAGGCGGAGGCGCGCCTCCAGGCGCTCTGCGAAAGTGATGACGGCTTTTGGCTCGCCGAGACTGACCTGGAGCTCCGAGGTCCCGGCCATCTCTTCGGGTATCGGCAATCCGGGACCAGTGGGTTGCAGTTTGCGAACCTCACCAAGGATGGAAAGTTGCTCCGACGAGCAGGCGATCTGGCCGACCAGATCGTGCGAAGCGACCCGGACCTGTCGGCGCCGAAGCACGCCATCGCGCGGGCCGCGGTGCGGCGTTGGGAGAGTTTCGAAGCAGTGCGCGAGGATGCTGGCTGAGCTCGGGGGAGCCCCTCGCCTCCTTCCTTGACGCAAACGGTTGACGCGGGTAGTTCCTAGATCATGCCCCTGGTCCACCACGCGCGACGCGAAGTGACGCTCAAGGTCGTCTACTACGGCGCGGGCCTCGGCGGCAAGACCACGAATCTCGAAACGATCCACGAGCGTACCCGCCCCGAGTACCGCGGCAAACTGGTCTCGGTGAACACCGAAGCTGAGCGGACTCTGTTCCTCGACTTTCTGCCGATGGAGCTCGGTACCTTTCGTGGGTACACCGTGCGTCTTCACTTCTTGTCCGTGCCGGGTCAGATCGCCCAGGACTCGACCCGTCAACTCGTATTGCGTCACGTGGACGGGGTCGTTCTCGTCGTAGACAGCCAAGTCGCCGCGACCGAGGGCAACAACTTCAGCATCCGCAACCTCGACTACAATCTTCGTCTACGCGGGGTCGACCCCGATCGCCTCCCTCTCGTCGTGCAGTACAACAAACGTGACCTGGTCGGCGTCATGGACCTCGACGAGCTCCGCGAAACACTCGGCGTGCCCAGAGGCGTTCCTGAGATCGAGGCCTCTGCTCGCGAGGGTTGGGGCGTCGTCGAGACGGTGAAGGCCATCGTTCGCGAGTGCATGCATCAGCTCGGCGATCCGAGCCTTCGACCAGAGGGTCGCGTCGAGTGTCTGCTTCCCGAGCCCCGTGATCGATTCTATCCACGCGGTCCCGTCTCGATGATCCACGCGCTCGTTTCCGAAGACGAGCTCGAGCCGGCACAAGCCGAGCGGGGCTGATGGGCGAGTCGTCCGAGATGGGCCATGCCATCCGTGTGAAATCGGCGGCGCCGACGATCGAAGTCCTTCCGGTGCGGACGCCAACCCTGCCGCCCGCGACCCACACCAACACCTTCCTCGTCGGCACAGGGCAAGCGGTCCTCATCGAGCCGGCCACGCCCTACGAAGAAGAGCAAGACATGATGGTCGACTGGGTCGAGAGCGCCAGCGGTCGAGGTGTCGAGCTGCTCGCGATCCTCGCGACACACCATCACCCAGACCATATCGGCGGTGCGGCAGCGCTCTGTGAGCGACTCGGTCTGCCTTTGTGGGGACACGCGATGACGGCCCAGCGCTTGAGCGGAGTGGTAGAGCTCGATCGACTGCTCGAAGATGGTGAACGGATCGAGCTCGCCGGTCCGACCAAGACGTCTCTCACCGCAATCCATACGCCTGGCCACGCGCCCGGTCACCTGTGCTTCGTGGACGAAGCGAGTGGCATCATGATCGCCGGAGACATGGTGGCCTCCGTCGGGACGATCATCGTCGAGCCTACCGACGGAGACATGATCCTCTATCTCGAATCACTCCGACGAATGGCCGCACTCGAGCCTGCGGCGTTGCTCCCCGCGCATGGAGACATCATCCGGGACCCGCAGGCGATGTTGAGTTTCTACATCGCGCACCGCCTGATGCGAGAAGGTAAGGTCCTCGACGCACTCGAGGCCCACGGACAGGCGGCGCGCCCGAATGACTTGGTCGCCCGCGCGTACGACGACACGCCTAAAGCCGTGTGGCCCTTGGCGCTGCTGTCGATCGAGGCGCACCTGATCAAGCTCGAACGAGAAGGGCGAGTCACCCGAGAAGGTGATGGCTGGCTTCTGCTCAAACGATCGAATTGAGGGACCAGTCGTAGTCGCCGAAGCCCGTCACTCGCCGAGTTCGAGGCGCTGAGGGAGCCGAACGTAAGCGCCCGGTGAGATCTCTTGCGGTCTCACCGTCACCGGGCCCGAAGACTCGCTCTCCCCCGCGTCCGGGTGGCGTGCCGTGATCCAGACGGAGCCCGGACTGACACCTCGAAGTCGGAACCGTCCACGCGAGTCGGTTGAAACGGCGCGCTTCCAGTCCGGAGGATCGCCCCAGGTGACCTCCGCGCTCGGGACCGGCTCTCCGTACGCGTCCAGTACCTCGCCCTCGACGGTGCCTCCAGGGAGCAGGCGTACGACATCGAGCTCCTGAGGACGGTCGACGTAGAGGGCCCTCTCCACTTCGATTCGTTGGTATTGCGACTCGTAGTCGGGGTGCGTGAACGTGAGGTCGTAGATGCCGACCGGCATCTGTCGAAACACGAACCAGCCGTCGCGGGCGGTTCGCGTGGAGAGATCCGTCGGGCCCTCGAGCCTCACACGGACGCCCGGAAGCTCTTGACCGGACCAACCGTCGAGCACGCGACCCTGCAATGTGACGCCTGCCATCAGGACTGCCTGGACTCCATCGGTCACTTCGATCCCATCGAGCCGAGTCGCGCCGTAGGAGGGGTGTTCGATCTGAAGATCGTAAGGCGGCTCGGGAAGCGCAGGAACCGCGAACGTACCATCGGACTCCGATTTGGCGCTCCTTCGAACCGACACGCCTGAACTCGACGACGTCACGGTGAGAAGAGCGCCCTCGACGCCGAACCCGTACTCGTCTTGGACCCTCCCTCGAAGGGTTCGGAGTGTGCTCGACAGAACCAACTCGACCTCGACTCTGCGTTCGTCGTCGATCGAAACCGTTTGGCTTGCTGGTGGCAGATCGTAAGGAAGCGCCGTCACCGTCACCTCACCTCGCACTCCGCGAAATGCGAAGGAGCCGCTGTCGTTGGTCACCGTCATGCGCGGCAACCGTTCGCTTGGGAGCCGTAGCTCCACCGGAATGCCCTCGAGCCCGTATCCTCGCGCATCGCGCACTCGCCCGCGGAGCTCTGCGCCGCGGAACATGACGATGTCGACGTCGGAGACCCTCACCCCAGGCTTCAGTCGGATCTCTCGGGATTCACCTGGCGCGTACGCCTCGTGCGCTGCGATCGCCGTGTAGGTACCCGATCGCAGTCTCGACAGACGAAACGCACCGTCGCCCCCTGTGGCAACCTGCTCCACGAAGGCGAGCTGGCGGGTCCCACTCCCGGAGATGGGTGGCACGGGTCCGGAGGTCACCCCGAGCGAATCCGACGTGGCGGGCACAGCAGGACCGGTTTCGGCGCCACCGTACGCCCGAACGACCGCGCCTTGAATCGGTCGACCGCGGCCATCGACGACCCATCCCTCGATGCTCGCGCCCCGTTCGAGCCGGACATCGAGGTCCGGCTCATGCGGGGAAGCGGCCAGGGGCCCCGATGGAACATATCCGTTGGCTTCCACGTAGAGGTTGGGCTGTTCGCCCACGATTCCCGAGAGCGCGAACCGTCCATCCGCATCGCTTTCGACCGCGCGCGAGTACACGCCTAGGATTCCGGTCGCGACGTTGATGCTCGCCCCGTTGATCGCTCGGCCGCTTTGCGCGTCGATCACCTGCCCTGACAGCGTCCATCCTTCCGCCAAGCGGAGCCCGAACACCCGACGCGCGCCAGGATCGAGGATCAGCCCTTCGAGAGGGGAAGACCCGAGCGCTCCGTGGGTCGCCCGAAGCTCGTAGATCCCCGCGGGGACACCCGGCCAGTGAAAGCGCCCGTCGGCGCCGCTTCGAACAGATCGGGCTGGCCAAAAACCGCTTCCCGCGAGCGAAATTTCGGCACCCGCCAACGGCTCTCCATCAGGCCCGTAGACTCGGCCCGCCACGGTCGCGGATCCGACGAGCTCGCCCCCTGATCGCCCGCGGCCGATCCGTTCGCCGGTTGGAGCATGTGAGAAACCCTGTTCTTTTGGCGTGTAAGTGCCTGGAATCACGAATGTTCCTAGCACCAAGAATCCAGTAATCGCGCCCGCTAGCCGCATTTCCCTAGGTTCTATCGTCGTTCTTGTCGACGCGCGAGCGTGCATTGTTGCTACGCTCCTGGAGCAGTGCTACATCGCGGCTCCCATCCACTTGGGAAACAGCCATGGCCAAGACATGTGATTACTGCGGCAAAGGCCGTCACAAAGCCCACAAAGTGAGCCACTCCAACATCAAGACGAGGAAGTGGCAGCAACCGAACCTGCAATCGGTAAGGGCGCGGGTCGGGGGCCAGGTGCGCAAGGTCATGGCCTGCACGCGGTGCATTCGCTCGGGTAAGGTTGTCAAGGCCGCGTAGAAGGCGTGCCGAGGTGTCGCTCCCACCAGGCTGCGATCCGGCCTCGATCCTTCTAACTTTCCCTGTTGCGCCGGAGCATGCTGGCCAGCGCCTCGATCGGTTCGTCCAGTCTCGTATCCCCCGCCTCTCGAGGACACGGGCGCAGGAGATCGTCCGCAACTGTGCCTACCGAGCCGATGGTACCCGTCGGCGCCCAAGCGAGCGCGTGCGAGCCGGTGAGACGGTTATCCTCGTCCGGCCGCAGTTTGAGGAGCCTCATGTGCCGCTCTTCTTCGATGTTCTCTATGAAGACGAGGCGATCCTAGCGATCGACAAACCCTCCGGGCTTCCAGTTCATCCGTCCGCCACCTATCACAAGAACACGCTCACCTTCCTGTTGCGTGAGCGCTTCGGAGACGATTCGCCGCAGATCGCCCATCGGCTCGATCGGGAGACGAGTGGCCTCCTGCTTTGCGGGCGGACCCTCGATGCCGAACGCGAGCTCAAGGATGCCTTCGAAAACCGGCGGGTGAGCAAGCGTTACTTGGCGATCGTCCAGGGCGTCATCCCGCAGGACGAGGGCCGCATCGAGCTTCCGATCAACCAAGCCAAAGAGGGGCTTCACATTCTCATGGAGGTTACGCGGCCCGATGAGGGGTACCCGTCGGTTACCCGCTTTCGAGTCTTGGCGCGGAGCGAACGGGCCACACTCGTTGCGCTGGCGCCGGAGAGCGGCCGCCAGCATCAACTTCGGGTCCATCTGAGCGCGCTCGGATTTCCTATCGTCGGAGACAAGCTTTACGGCCCGGAAGGCGTCCAGCCCTTTCTCGACTACCTCGACACCGGGATGACCGGACCGCTTCGCCGACGCCTCGGCCACGACCGGCAAGCACTTCATGCCTATGAGCTCACCTTCCAACACCCGAGCACCGGCAACAACATGACCCTGCACGCGCCCCTCCCAGACGATCTGATCGCGCTTTGGGGAGCGCCAGTCGACGCTGCGGCTCTCGCTGCGGTCGCGACGTGCTAGGGTCGTGGCCATGCGCGTTCTGGCCATGGGGGTTGCGTGCGCGCTGCTCGGGTGCGGCGCGAGGGGCTCATCGACCGCCCCGACCGTCGAGTTCGCGCGGGAAGACGAGTTGCTCTTCGACAACTCGGTCGACCTGGTGGACAAGCCCGCAATCGTCGAAAGCGAGTGGCGCGGCGAGTTCGAACGCCGGGTGACGCGCGCAGACCTGATTGCGGTCATAAAGATCGAATCGCTGAGCTCGGACCGTGACCTTCGGGGGTCGGGCTACCGGCTCACCGCAAAAGTGATCGAGCGTTTGAAGGGCAAATCCGGTCGCGAGCTCGTCCTGCGCGCAGACGATGACGAGCCCGGCTTTCGAGGCATCCGCGTCAACGAAGATCGGCTCCTTCGGGACTCCTTCGTGGCCTTCATCCGGTGGAAAAACGATCCCGAATCCGAGCAGCTCGTGCCCCGATGGCACCTTTCCCCCGACACCCCCGCGGTTCGCGACAAGGTCGCGTTTTTCTTGAGTCCCTCATCGGGGGACAGCCGAACCCAAGTCGAGGTTCTTGAGCCGTAGATCAGCTCCTGCCCGAGAGTTCGACGTAACCTCAGCTCGCGTCGTAGACTACGCGTGGAGTGATGCAAATGCGTATTTGGCCCGTACTCCCTTTGATGTCCTGTTTGGTCTTTTGGGCCCTCGCAATGGGCGGCTGCGAAAGCAAAGCCCCACAGCCGAAGGCCCACCACGATCACTCTGATCATCATGCAGCCCCGACAGAACCTGACACCAAGCCGGACGAACCTGCGGGCCCTCGCCTCGAGACCGGCTCGTTTCTCCTCCAGGTCGCGTCGACTCAACCTAAGTACAACGTCGGCAAGGCGGGGGCGGTAGAGATCGAGCTCGAAGGTCGCGGCGAGTGGCACGTCAACCAGGACTACCCGATCCGAGTCGATATCAAGGCGGGCCCCGGGCTAGGGCTTCAACAAAAAGAGCTGCTCAAGGATGACGCCAAAGAGTTCAACGAAGACAAAGTTCGGTTTGTGGCGGCGCTCGAGCCCGCGGAGGCCGGCGACCACGAAGTGACGTGTGACGTCTCGTTCGCGATGTGCACCGACGAAAACTGCATACTCGAAAAGCGCACGGTCGCGATGCAAGTCAAGGTGGAATGATATGAGCGAGGGGGGACTCAAGGCCGCGTTGGAGACGATTCGTGAGGAGGTCAAAGCGCGGTTCGAGGCCCAGAAGAGGGTCCTCTCGTTCCGGGAATATCTCGAGCTCGTTCAGGAACATCCCCGGCGATATACCCGCGACGCGGCACGCTATCTCAAAGACTGCATGGACTTCTTCGGGTCCTATCCAGTCGAGCGCCCCACCGGGACGCTGAAGCGCTGGAAGGTCTTCGATCTCGACTTCGGCACCGAGAATAGCGGGCACCAAGCCGAGCTCAAGATGCGCGATCGGCTGGCCGGCCACGAAGCGACGCAGGACGCCTTCTATCGTGTGCTCGACGG
The DNA here is from genome assembly GCA_964194675.1 of uncultured Coxiellaceae bacterium. Taxonomy (GTDB): domain Bacteria; phylum Myxococcota_A; class Polyangia; order Polyangiales; family Houyiibacteriaceae; genus SG8-38. The sequence continues at coordinate 20,708 of CAXMND010000059.1, forward strand.
CTTCGAGCGGGAAGGGCGCGCGAACAGGCTGATCCTCTTACATGGCCCGAACGGGAGCGCGAAATCGACCTTTACGGCCTGCTTGATGCAGGGCCTCGAAGCCTATTCGGATACCGAGGACGGCGCTCTCTACCGGTTTTCGTGGATCTTCCCGCGCGCGCGAGAAGGATCGGGCATCGGATTCAGCACCTCCTCGGACGCGCTTGGCCAGGGGGACACTTTCGCGCATCTTCCCGAGGAGCAAATCATCACCAAGCTCGAGAGCTCGGTCCGTGAGCACCCGTTGCTACTCTTGCCCCGCGACGTTCGGCAGCGCTTGATCGCCGACGCCCATGCGTCGGCTGGGGTTTCCGAGGCGGCCCCCGACTGGGTTTGGACAGGCCAGCTCGCCCGAAAGAACCAACAGATTTTCCAGGCGCTACTCACAGCGTATCGAGGTGACCTTGATCGGGTCCTCGCCCACATTCAAGTTGAGCGGTTCTACGTTTCGCGACGCTATCGGATCGGTGCGGTCACCATCGGACCGCAAATGTCGGTCGATGCATCCGAGCGTCAGATCACGGCTGACCGCTCGATCGAATCTCTTCCGGCCTCGTTGAGCGCGCTCACCCTGTTCGAGCCCTTTGGCGAGCTGGTGGACGCGTCGGGCGGTATCGTGGAGTACAGCGACTTGTTGAAGCGTCCGTTGGACGCATGGAAGTACCTCCTGCTCGCCATCGAAAACGGAGAGGTCTCTCTCACCATGTCGAACCTCCCGATCAACGCCGTGATGATGGCGAGCTCGAACGAGCTTCACCTGAATGCGTTTCGGCAGCACTCCGAGTACAACTCCTTTCGCGGGCGAATCGTTCGCATCCGCATGTCGTACTTGTTGGATGTTCATCGCGAGCAGGAGATCTACGACGGCCAAATCGTTCCGCAGATACCCAGACACGTTGCGCCACACACGACGTACGTGGCGGCGCTTTGGGCCATTCTGACGCGGCTCCACAAGCCCGACGCGGATCGATTTACCGACAGCGGCCTCGGCACCATCGCTGCGTCGCTGTCGCCAATGGAAAAGGCGGACCTCCTCGCGGACGGGACCGTTCCGGCACGCTTCGAAGCCGATCAGGGCAAGATCCTGAGGGTAGGCGCTGCCGAAGTCGAGCTCGAGGGAACGACCGCGGCGGAGTACGAGGGGCTGAACGGGGCGTCACCACGCGAGATCCGCATGCTCCTGCTCGACGCCGCTTCGGATGACACCGTTTCGTGCGTCTCGCCGGTGGCCTTCCTGAGCCGGCTCGAGGAGTTCTGCGAACGGGACGACTACGACTTCTTGAAGGAACAGACCGACGGTCCTTACCGCGACCACCGGGCTTTCGTCGACGCCGTTCGAGAACGCTGGCTCGACATCGTCGAAAGCGAGTTGCGCGCTGCGAGCAGCCTGATCGACGAGCACAGCCACCTCGGGCTTTTCGATCGCTACGTCACGCATGTCTCGCATTCGGTAAAGCAAGAGCGGGTGCACAATCCGGTGACCGGTCAGGACGAAGACCCCGATGTCGAGCTGATGAAGAGGGTCGAAGGGACGTTCGACGTCGATAACTCCACGTCATTTCGAAACGAGCTCCTGGGCGCCATCGCCGCGTGGGCGATCGATCATCCCGAGCAAGAGGTCGACTACGAACGGATCTTCCCGAGGTACCTCGAGCAACTGCGGCAAGCGTACTTCGACGAGCACAGGGGTCAGATCGGTGACATCGGACGAGCTGTCGTGGCCATCCTTGAAGAGGACGATAAGGTGGAGGCCGACCTTCGCGAGGCGGCACAGCAAACGCTCAACGTGTTGACCGCTCGCTACGGTTACGAAAAGTCGAGCGCCAAAATGGCCCTCGGCGCCCTCGTGGCGGCGCGCTACAGCGACTGAAACGGGGACACGCTAGCGCCTCGCAAATGCCCTCATTTCAGGCACTTACGACCCACACCGCGAGAACCCAGACTCGACGATACGATCTATTGGCCGACGGCCGGCATCCTCAGAACAAAACGACGGGGTCATAACGAGGCAGCGTGACGAACTCGATGTTTGGGTTTGCCGCGTTTTTGTCTTTGAGGAACGCGAGCGTGTTGTTCGAGCCCTTGGTGAAGAGGGCCGCGGCGCGAACGGGGCCGGTGAACGGGCCCACGACGGGGCCGGTCAGGCTGTCCCAATGGATCGGAATCACGCGGCTTGGGTTGGTTCGCTCGACCGTCTCCTTCCAGTAGCCTTCTCGATAGGCGTCGGTTTGTGAGCCGAGCGCGCCTACCCCCAAGAACACGACGTCTGCATCGTAGCCTTCGAGGCTTCCTTCGATGAAGCCCGCGCTGCCCTGGATGAGCCAGGTCCCTTTGGGATGGGCGACATGTAGCGCGTACGCCTTGCCGAGCTTGTAGTCGAACGCGCTAACTGGTGGCGTGAGTGGTTCGTCGATCTCCGGATCGCCGAGAGCCCGGGCGGCCATCTCTGGGTCGGGAAACTGGAAGTGCTTCGACTCGATCGGCGTCACGGTGAACTTTCCGAGCTGAATTGGCTCACGGTCCGTCACTGCGCGAATCTGTTTTTCGGGGAGTCCCCAGCCGCGCCCGATGTTCGCCGTCGATTCTGAGCCTAGGAGCACCGCGCCCGTTCGCTTGGCCACCTCGGGTGCATCCATCGCGTGATCGAAGTGGGAGTGAACCGGGAACACCGCCGCGAGCTCGCCCACCTGATTTCGTTCGAGGCCTTTTCCGATCGCGTCGAGGTCGGGCTCGATCTGTGCGTAGAGGAGCGCGAGCGGACCGGGTCGTGAGAACCAGCCGTCGGTCATCCACGTGGTTTCGCCATCGGAGAAGACGAGGGTCGCAGTCCCGGTGTAGCGAACCGTCACCGCGCCTTCGGGAATCTCCGTCGACCCCTCGACCGCCCACGATGGATCCACCGGTGGCGCTTCATAGGTGTTGAGAAAGTACCCAGCCACTGCGACCACCGTCAGAACGACCACGGCGCCAACTCCCAACAAGACTTTCCAGATACGTCTTTGTGTCATCAGCGGACCTTTCGCCCGACCAGCAGTGGAGGATCCGGTGTCCTCACCGCGCAGATTCGCTGGCGTACTGCCGGCCTCGGTGCTTCATCGACGCCATGCTCGTACGCGACGATCGTGAGTCGGGGTCCGAACGCGTCCAGCAACTCTGCGGGATTGAGAAGAAAGGCGGGGTTCCGAGGGTGACCGAGTTTCTCGTTGCCCGTTCCGAATGACTCGTAGATCAGCACCCCGCCGGGAGCCAGCGATTCCACCAACAGGGGAAGGTGGGGGCGGTGTAGATAATTGGTGACGACAATCCCATCGAAACGACGTTCTCCGAAAGGCCAGTTACCGGTTTCCAAGTCCACCTCGATGATCTCCACGTTGTCGTTCGTCGAAAGGTCACTCAGGCCTGAAACGTCGATGTCTACGGCGACCATGCGGTATCCCAACGCGCTCAGATAGCGAGAATGACGCCCGCTTCCACACGCGAGGTCCAACACCGTCCCAGCCGAGGGAATGAGCGACGCAAAGCGCTCCACCCAGGGGGACGGGGTAGCGCTTTGCTCGTCCGGTATGTCGAGGCTGGCCATGATTCGCCGGTAGGATAGGCTGCAGATTCGGGCGGGCACAACGCCAGAAAATGCCCATAGCGTGAGTCAGCGCCCGTTTCGGGGCATACTCGACCCGTGCACTCGCTCTTCACGCGAGAGGAGTCGCGCGATGTCGATCGCGTGGCCATCAAAGACCTGGGCATCGTGAGCCTCGTGTTGATGGAAAACGCGGGGCGAGGCGCGACCGATGCGATCGTGGAGCGCTTCGGGGACCGCTTCGGTCGAGTCGTGCTTGTCGGCGGTCCGGGTCAAAACGGTGGAGATGCCTGGGTGGTGGCACGGCGCTTGAGTCTCCTTGGACATGCGCCGACGGCGGTGCTGGTCGGGCAGGCCTCGCGGCTCAAAGGCGATGCGAAGGCGAACTGGGAGCTCTTGGGGAAGCTCGGCGTCGACACGACAGAGTTGCCGAGTGACCACGCGAGCGGGCTCGTCGAGCTGTTGTCCGATGCGACCCTCATCATCGACGGGCTCTTCGGTACGGGCCTCGATCGACCGATCAAGGGCAGGTACGCGGCTGCCGTCGGCGCGATCGAGGACGCACCTGCCCCGGTGGTCTCGTTGGATCTGCCAAGCGGGCTCGACGCGGACACCGGGGGGATCCTAGGAGTCGCGCCGCATGCCGAGCTGACGGTCACCTTCGCAAGGCTCAAACGAGGTCTTCATCAGTATCCGGGCGTCGAATACGCGGGGGAGATTCGAGTTGTCGATATTGGGATCCCGATCGCGAGCACATCCGCGGCAAGTGTGTGGCACGCAGACGATTTGAGCGCTTTGATCGCGCCACGCGCAGGGGACGCCCACAAAGGGACCAACGGCCACCTTCTCGTAGTCGGAGGCGCTCCAGGGAAGACGGGCGCTGCTGTGCTTGCTGGTCGGGCAGCGTTCCGTGCAGGGGCGGGCCTGGTCACCATCGGAGCACGACCCGACGCACGAAGTACGCTCGAGGAGAAGGTGATCGAGTTGATGACGACCGAGCTTCCCGCAAACGCTGACAAGGCTTCGGTCGAGGCGCTCTGCGAAGGGAAGCGCGCGGTCGTGTTGGGGCCCGGGCTGGGGCTCGACGACATCGGCAAGGCGTGGACACAGGCCTTCGCGCTTCACGCTTCGGTTCCCACCGTGATCGATGCCGATGCGATCACGAACGTGGCAGAGGGGGGCGTCGAGTCGCTTCGCGGAGCTGCAGCGCCCCGGATCCTCACGCCACACCCGGGTGAGGCGGGGCGCCTGTTGGAAGCGTCGACCGCAGACGTGCAGGCAGACCGCTACGGCGCGGCGAGGGCCATCGCGGAACGCTCGGGGCAAATCGTGATCTTGAAAGGTGCGCGCAGCATTGTCGGTGCCAAGGATGACCTTCGCGTGTGCGCCGAAGGAACGCCCGCGCTCGGGGTTGCAGGAACGGGTGACGTGCTGAGTGGGGTGGTGGGAGCGCTATCGATGACGCTCAAACCGGAGGATGCGGCGATCGCAGGGGCGCTGCTTCACGCGCTCGCAGGCATCGAGGCTTCCGTTGGGGACCGTGGCCTCATCGCGTCCGAGGTCGCCGATACCGTGCCCCTTGTGCTCGAGCGATCGCGTTAGTCGCGAAGACAGCTTGACACGACAGCGTGTCAATCAGGCGACAAGCTGACGCCCCTTCACCGATCTTAAGGCCAAAACCCTTGGGTTTTTGAGATGGCATCGCCGTTGCATTGAAGCTGGTGTGGAGACCAATCGATGCACACCCAGCAACAGTACACCCAAGAAATCCTCCCCTGCGTGCCTGAGCTGTCCCGGACTGCCCTCCGGTTGGCTCGTGGCACCGCACTCGCCGATGACCTCGTCCAAGAGACCCTCACCCGCGCCTGGCAATCCCGTTCGAGCTTTCAGCCCGGCACGAACGCGCGCGCGTGGACCCATCGCATCTTGTTCAACACGTACATCAACCACTACCGCAAGAAAAAGCGCGAACGCCAAGCGCTCGAAGAGCTTCGTGGTCTGGCCCGCAGAAGCGTGCGTCCCAATTACGAGGGCTTCGGCGACGAGGTCGCTGCGGCACTTAGGGCGCTGCAACCCGAGTTCCGACAAGCGGTCGAGCTCGTCGATCTCGGGGAGCTGTCCTATCAAGATGCCGCGGACCGCCTCGAATGCCCCGTCGGCACCGTGATGTCGCGGCTGCACAGGGGTCGGAAGCGACTCAGAAGCGCTCTCGAAGGTTATGCCGTCGAACAGGGGGTTCGGCGGTCAGCGGCCTAGATCTCGACCCTGTGACAGAAATTCCCGACAAAACCGATGTGAAAACCATGGGATATGGCCTAAGCGCCCGGGAGCCTTGACGAATCTCTGCTAAGTTACATATTGGCGGACATGGCGAAGACGTACGCAGACCTGCTCCAAGAGGTGAAAGGTGCCATTCGGCAGGTCTCTCTCGAGGACCTGAAGGACCGGCTCGACGCCAGCGAGGACCTGATCGTTCTCGACGTGCGTGAGAAGGATGAGTGGCGCCAGGGACACGTGCCCGGCGCGCTCCACATCCCACGGGGCTTTCTCGAGATGCAAGCTGGTTCGAGGCTTCCGGACAAGGACGCGAAGATCGTCGCGATGTGTGCCAGCGGCATTCGCTCCGCGTTTGCAGCGAACGTGCTGCAGGAGCTTGGCTACACCAACGTCGAGTCCGCGAATCCCGGCTTCAGTCAGTGGAAGGATCAGGGCTTCCCGACGACGCAGCCTTTTGCGTTCACGGACGCGCAGCTCAACCGCTACTCGCGGCACCTCATGCTGCCCGAGGTGGGCGAGCAAGGGCAGGCCAAGCTCCTTCAAGGGCGCGTGCTGTTGCTCGGTGCGGGCGGTCTCGGATCGCCCGCGGCGCTGTATCTCGCTGCTGCAGGCGTCGGCACCATCGGCATCGTCGATGGCGACACCGTCGACGAGTCGAACCTCCAGCGTCAGGTCTTGCACGGCCTCGATCGGATAGGGGAGTCCAAGGTCGAAAGCGGCATGCGGACGATCCAGAACCTCAACCCAGACGTGAAGGTGATCCCCTTCAACGAACGGCTCACGCGGCAAAACATCGATCGCATCTTCGATCAGGATTGG
>CAXMND010000060.1:0-3841 GCA_964194675.1 uncultured Coxiellaceae bacterium
GATGCCGGTTCCCGCTGCGGTTGCCGCATACATGGCGGAGACGCTGTCGGAGCGGAGCGCGACATGAGCACCGTCCATGCGCGCTTCGAGCCAATCGTTTTCCCGGCGAAAAGTGCGCCTGTCCGCGAAGAGCACCATTTGGTGGCCAGCCAGGGAGTCCTTTGGCAGGCCGAAGCGGTCCACGTAGTCGCGCGATGCATAAAGCCCGAGATGAATGAACGAGAGCCGCTTGATGATCAGATCTTCTTGTGTGGGGCGTGACAGTCGCAAGGCGATGTCGGCTTCCCGTCGTGCGAGGTTCACGTCCAAGTTGGTGCAGTTGAGATCGAGCTGGATCTCCGGGTAACGATCGCGAAAGCGGCGAAGGTGCGGTGCGATGAACCGTGTGGTGAGCATCTCGGTGGCCGTGAGCTTGACCACACCCTCGAGCTTCTGGTCCTCCCCGGCGACGTCTCGTTCGACACCGAGCGCTTCGCGCTCGATTCGCTCGGCGCGTGGCAGAAGGCGATGGCCGGCCTCGGTCAGAACGTAGCCGACCGGTGTGCGATCGAAGAGACGCGCACCGAGCTCTTCCTCGAGCTTCACGATGCGTCGTCCGATTGTGGTCGGGTCCAGCTTTAGTGCAGTGCCCGCTGCAGCAAGGGTTGCCTGGCGTTGGAGGGTCAAGAAGTAACGAACGTCGTCCCAGTTGAACATGGCTGCACCATCGCAGGCGAAGCGCGCATGTTCAACTGCAAAATTGCTCTATCGTTAGGAGAGGAAAGGAGCGAGCCATGCGAACCAATAAACGAACACGCTCAAGTCGTTCTCGGAGGCGTCGGACCTATCTCGATCCTCACTACTTCAGCGGATTCATCCACAAGAGGGCTCACGGTCCAGGAAACTCGCGAAAAGCGCGCGTTTCGTGGGTGGGCTACGAAATCACGATGGCCGAGGTGCTCCAAGATCTGAGCTACGGTCGAGGCTGAGAAAACCAACAACAACAGCGAATAAATCTGTTAGCATAGTAATTCGGGCGCTCTAGGGGAAACCGATGAACCGAACTATGCTGACTTGGATTACGGCGGCGACCGCTGTTTGGATCACAATTGCCGGATGTGGTGGGGGCATGTCGCCCAGCAGTCAGGCGCCCCGGATCAGCTCGACGCCACCGACGATGACGACGGTAGGTGTCCCCTTCAACTACACCGTGACCGCCGATGGGCTGACGCCGATCGTGTACGCGTTGTCGACCGGCCCCGAAGGGATGAGCGTGGACCCCGAGACCGGCGTTGTGACGTGGACGCCCCAAGGCGAGGGCACCGAGTCGGTGACCATCACCGCTACCAACCTTGCGGGCAGCGACTCGCAGTCCTTCGAGGTCGAGGTCGCCGTGCCAAGCGGACCCGTGTTCACCTCCACTCCGCCCACGGAGGCCACGGTTGCCGCCGAGTACTCCTATGACCCGGAGGTCGTCGCGAATGGACCCGTCACTTGGTCCGCGCCAGTAGCCCCGGAAGGTTTGACTATCGATGCCGAGACCGGCGCCGTGCGTTGGACCCCCATCGTATCGCAAGTGGGGATGAACAGCGTCACGATCCGCGCGACCGAAAACGAGGGTGGTGCCTTCGCCGATCAAAGCTTCACGGTAACCGTGAGTGACACCGGCGGTCCGGCCGTGATCACCTCGACGCCTCCGGATCGCGTATACCAGGGCGAAACGCTGTCGTACGATGCGACCGCGGCAGGCGCTTCGACGATCGTGTGGACCGTGACCGACCCGTCGATGGGTATGCCGGCCACGGGCGTCATGGTCGTCACCGACCCTCCTGAGGGCCCTGCCGTGACGGTCGAATGGGACACACTCGGTGTTGCGCCAGGCGATTACACCATCGCGCTGCAGGTCAGCAACGGCCTCGGATCCCCGAACGTGCAGGAGTTCACCGTGACGGTCGACCCTCGGCCGCCGGTGCCCGTGATCGACCTCGTCACGGTTCCTCCACCTGCGACCATGTTCGTCGGAAACCCCTACGACTACGACGTTGATCTGACGTCCGAGAGTGACAGCGCTGGAATCGTCTGGAGCATCGTCGAGGGATCGACGGTGCCGTCGGATCTCGCGATCACGATCGACCGCGATACGGGAGAGGTCGCGTTCACAGCCTCACAGGCGAACGGCGAAATGCAATACAGCTACGGCGTGCGCGCGACGAACGTGCTCGGCGAGGCCGACGATGCGATGATCACCGTCGACGCGGTCTTCCCGCCGGCGACCCCAATGCTGACGGTGGCGCCCAGCACGATGTTCACGCTCGAAGTGGGCGAAAGCTTCCCCGGCGCGTCGGCGACTGCTACGGGCAATCCGACTCCTATCTTGAGCATTTCCGGCGCACTTCCGGACTTCGTGGAATTCGATCCACTGACCGGCTTGCTCTCAGCGTCGTCGACGAAGCCAGCTCCTGAAGTCGGTGACATCGGAGACTACATGTTCGACATCGTCGCCACCAATCCCGAAGGTATGGACAGCGCGACGATCGACATCACGGTGATCGCTGCGCCTCCGGGCGTGGATTCGATCACCCCGGCTGCCGGTCGGCGGCAGTCGGATGTGCCGGTTGTCGTGCGCGGCAGCGGATTCGTAAGCAGTGTCAGCCCGACGATCGTCTTGCAGCTCGGGGGCTATGTCGAGCCACTCACCACGACGTTCGTCGATGACACGACGTTGACAGCGACGGTCCCGACCAACCTCGGACGCCCGTCCGGGGTGTACGACGTGATCGTCGATCAAGGTTCCACGACGACCCTCGACAAACGTTTCACCGTCACCGAAGGGGACGGCTCGACACTGACCGGGACCGTGGCCATGGACATGACGCTTACGGCCATCGATAGCCCGTACCACGTCACTGGAGACGTCCGGGTTGAGAGTGGTGTGAGCGTCACGATCGAGCCTGGCGCGGTGCTGATGTTCGACGGGAACACCAACCGACGAATCGATGTTGGCGTCAACAGCGCCGGAGCGATCGTGGCGGACGGGGGTGTGCCGGGCGCCGGCGACCAAATCGTCCTTACGCGGTTCCAAGACGTCGGCGGTCCGGCGCCGAGCGGCCACTACCGCGGGCTGCGCTTCGGATCGAACGTCATTTCGGCGACGAACTTGCTTCGAAACGTCGTCGTCGAGTTTGGCGGACGCAGGAACGCGGCGACCAATCAGGGCGCCGTCGAGGTCTTGAGTGGATCCGCGCCCCGGATCATCGACGCGGTCATTCGAGAGAGCCTGAACTACGGCCTCTACGCGCAGGGCGGAGCGGGCTCCGATGCCGTGGACTGGTTCACGGACAACCAACTCACCACCAATGCGCGCTCTCCGATCAGCATGGGGGGTGATGACGTTTCGACGCTAGGCGCGAACCTCGAGCTGACCGGCAACGGGGAAGACCGGGTGTTCGTTCGCACCTCGACTGTCTCACGCCCAAGCGCGTTGTGGACCAACTACGGGGTTCCGTTCTTCTTGAATCAGGGCATCGTAGTCCGGAACGGAAGCGTCATGACGCTTCAACCAGGGACGGAGCTCAGATTCGGTTCGGGTCGTCGGCTTCAGGTATCGACTGGCACAGAGAAGGGGACATTGGTGGCGTCGGGTACCCCCGAAGCACCGATTCGGATGGCGCCCGATACGGGGGGGGTCGGCGACTGGAACGGCGTTCACCTCGACGACAACATCGGCGCTGGGACGGTATTCCGAAGTGTGCGGATCGAGCAGTTCAGCGGAAGTCAGAACGGCGGCGTACGGGTCGACAACCCGGACGTTCCAGGCGCCCGCCACGCGATCGTCGAAAATTGCCTCATCCAAAGCAGCGAT
>CAXMND010000061.1:0-4450 GCA_964194675.1 uncultured Coxiellaceae bacterium
GGCTTCGTGCTCGGTCCGGTGCTCGACGCCGACTTCGGCGCCTCGGCCCAGCTCATCCAGATGTTCCTCAAGGGCAAGTACCCAGGCGCACCGCGAGTGTCGTTCCCATGTGTGGACGTGCGCGACGTGGCGCGCATGCACCGCCTCGCCCTCGAGGCGGACGTGCCGAGCGGCGGGCGTTACTTGTGTGTGGCGGAATGTCTCTGGATGATCGACATCGCGCGCGCTATCAGGTCGCAACTGGGCGAGGCAGCGCGCAAGGTCCCGTCGCGCGTGTTACCCGACTGGGCCGTGAAACTGGTCGGTTTGTTCGATCCCACCGTACGGCAGATCATTCCTGAGCTCGGCCAGGAAGTTCGGGTGGACAACACGCTCACCCGCGACGCGCTCCAGATGACGTTCATTCCAGCTACCGATGCCGCCGCAGCAATGGCACGCAGCCTCATCGAACTGAAGGTCGTGTAGAGCCCTTCAGCTCCACGGGACGTGAATCGTTCGGTTCCGAGCAAATGGGTGAACTAATACGTATGCCTTTCATTGTCGGCGGCGACGTCTACGAAGGCTGCAATGAAGGATGCACGAGACGAGGAAGCGATTTCACAAACGACGAATCCCCCGCAAAACGCGGAGGATTCTTTGGTGACCCCAACGAGATTCGAACTCGTGTTACCGGCGTGAGAGGCCGATGTCCTAAACCACTAGACGATGGGGCCGAAAGTTACTTTTTCGTTTCGCTCTTTAACAGCAAACTGGCTCGGGGACTAGGATTCGAACCTAGATAGCCAGTACCAGAAACTGGAGTCCTGCCATTAGACGATCCCCGAATGGAGCGACACCTTAACATCGGGCGTCGAGCGGCGGCACTATAGCGGTCAGCCTTCACCCAGCAACCTCGGTGCTAAAAGTCGTAATCTTGACTATTTTACCTGAGTAATTTTTGACTATTTTATCCGCTAAAATGCCGATCTAGACCGATTCCTACAATTGTTGACTTGACCATCGGGAAAACTGGAGAATAGTCGTGGTTGCCGTTAGCGGCGCTTTTCGCCGCTTACGTACAGGAGCACCATGACTTCGTGGAAAGAACAGCTCGGCGAGCGCATCCCCGAGCAACTCGGCAGCGAGGTCGACCTCTTCGAGAGCCAAATCGAGCTCAAAAAAGAGAGGAAGCTCGACGACAAGATCTTCGCCGAGACCCGTCTTCGGCGCGGGGTGTACGGTCAGCGCTACGACAACGGCCTGCGCGACGACGGAACCGGTCAGCAGCCGCTCAAGTTCCCGTGCGGCGACCTGACCAAAGGACCCGATACCGTGTGGGACGCACCCGGCATGATGCGGATCAAGATCCCCTTCGGGAAGCTCTCGGCTGAACAGCTCGACACACTCGCTGAGCTCGCCGAAGAAAACTCCGACTCGATTCTGCACGTCACCACGCGGCAGGACATCCAGCTCCACTACATCCACATCGACGATGCCCCCGACATGATGCGACGCCTTGCTGCGGTGGGGATCACCACCCGAGAGGCGTGCGGCAACAGCGTGCGCAACGTCACAGCCTGCGAGTATGCCGGCGTCTGCACGACGCAGGCTTTCGACGTCACGCCTTACGCGAACGCGATTGCGCAATACCTGCTCGGCCACCCAGACGTCCAAGACTTCGGGCGTAAGTTCAAGATCGCTTTCTCGGGCTGCGAAGACAATCCGTGCGGATTGGTGACCTTCCACGACCTCGGCGCAGTAGCGCACGTTCGCGACGGCAAGCGCGGTTTCCGTGTGGTGGTCGGTGGCGGTCTCGGCGCGGTGCCGGTGCAGGCCAAAGTGCTGGCCGAGTTCTGCCCCGAAGAAGAGCTCCTCCCCCTTGCTCAGGCGGTGGCGCGCGTCTTCGCTCGCCTCGGAGAGAAGCAGAGCCGGGCACGCGCACGCATCAAATTCCTCGTTCAAAAGGTCGGCATCGACGAGTTCAAGAAGCTGGTCGCCGAAGAGCGCGAGACGCTTCGCCCCGACCCGCGATGGACGAACTTCCTCGAGGACCTGCACTCCACCGATGAGAAGCCGGTTCGTGAAGCTGGCCCGATTCCAAGCCAAACAACCACGGGGTTCCAAGCCTGGGCCAAGCACAACCTCCGGCCGCAGGCGCAAGACGGATACTACGTCGCCATCATCAAGATGCCCCTCGGCGACTTCACCTCGACGCAGGCTCGAGCGCTCTCCGATCTGGCGCGAAAGTACACGGGCGACTCGATCCGATGCACCGTCGAGCAGAACCTCGCGTTCCGTTGGCTCAGCGGCGCAGACGCGGTCGCCTTCTACGAAGAGCTCGATGCGCTCAACCTCGCGGAGACGGGCGCCGGCACCATCACCGACATGACGGCATGCCCAGGCACCGACACCTGCAAGCTCGGGATCTCTGCGTCGCGCGGTTTGACGGGTGAGCTTCGCAAACGACTCGACGTCATCAAGAACGACCTCGACCCGGCAGTGGAGGCCCTCCGCATCAAGACGAGTGGTTGCTTCAACTCCTGCGGCCAGCACCATGCCGCGGACATCGGATTCACCGGGGTCAGCCGCCAGGTCGGCGGCCGCAAGGTGCCGCACTTCAATGTCGTTCTCGGCGGTCAGTGGACTCAAAACGCCAAGAGCTACGGCTTGGTCGTCGGCGCTGTGCCGTCGAAGAACATCCCGAAGGCCGTCGAGCTGATCACGGCGCACTACATGGACAACCGCGAGGGCGATGAAAGCTTCCAGGCCTTCATCGCGCGCGTTGGCAAGAAGGATTTCCGTAAGGTCTTGGCGCCCATCCAGAAGCCACCGAGCTACGACGAAGACCCGAGCTACTACAGCGATTGGGGTGACCCTAGGGAGTACAATATCGGCGACATCGGTGTTGGTGAATGTGCTGGCGAGATCGTGCCGTTCGTCGAGTTTGGCCTTCAAGAGGCCGAGCAGCAGCTCCACGACGCGCAGGACGCCCTCGAGGCCGGTAGCGCCGCGACCGCCGCCACGGGCGGGTTCACGGCGATGGTCACAGCGGCCAAGGCTCTGGTTCGGCACCTCGACGTGCAGGTTAAAGACGATGTCGACGACGTGGTGGCCAACTTCAAAACTCACCTGCACGATACCCAGCGCTTCCACGACCCCTTTGCGCAGGGGAAGTTCGCGACCTACCTGCTAAAGATGCACGCAGACAAGTCGCACGAGAAAGCCAACGACGAGATTGCGCACCGCACGCTCGACGAGTCCCAGTTGTTCATCGAAGCAGCACACGCGTGCTATCAGCGTCTAACCGCGGCAGCCGCCATGGCGGCAGAGTAACTCGATGAAACCGACAAAGCTTCAGGTAAAGCTCTATACGGGCACAGGCGAAATCGAGCCCGACAAGCTCGTTCCGATCTTCCACGCATGGATTCGTGAAGAGAAGATACCCGACGAGCTCTTGATCGACGTCGCCGACTACGCGCACGTTCCCCAGGGACCGGGGGTTGTCCTCATCGGCCACCAATCAGACTACTATGTCGACGTGGCCGATGACCGCCCCGGCCTGCTGTACAGCCGCAAGCGGGGCTTCGAGGGGGATTTTCAGGCGGGGATCGAAGACGCCTTCCGGCGTGCCTTGCGCGCCTGCCAGTTGCTCGAGTCAGAAACGGAGCTGGGGTTCGAGTTCGCCACCGACGAGCTTCTGTTCCGCGTCCAGGATCGGTTGGCAGCTCCGAACGACGACGCTACCTACGACGCGTACAGGGGCCCGCTCGAGGAGGTCGCCAACGCGTTCTTCGGAAACTCGGCGTTGATCGAGCGGATCGGCTCGGCGCGTGACCCGTTCGCCGTTCGGATCGCCACGGGCGCAAGCGGAAGCGTCACAGACGCCCTCGCGAGGAACTGAGCAAGTCGGGCGTTCCTTGCGTTCTTTTTGGCGACGGCCAGATTCGCGGTACAAACGGCAGCCAGGAGCTGACGTGTTGAAGCGAAGTGCGCTCTTTTTGTTGATCACCCTGTCCGTCGTCGCCTGCTCGAAGAAGGAGACGGCCGAGCAACAGGCCTCGGCAAGCGCACTCGCGCAGGGCAGCAAGGCCGCCCTGCCCTCGATTCGGCGAGCGGTCCGTGTCTGGAGTCGAGAGCGGCCGACCGTCGACCTCGTCGCCGCGGAGCTCGAGGGCGTGATCATGGCTCGAACCACGTCGCAGGCCCTGATGCACTACCAGGGCTATCGAATCATCCTCACCACGCCAGGCGAAGTGGTGACGCGCATCGTCTTTCAGTTCGACGACACCAAGCCCAGCATCAGCCAGCTCACGGAGCTTTTCGGCAAGCCCGAAGAGGTTCGTAAAGGCATGCTCTACACCCACGAGAACGTGACGACCGGCCAGAAGATCAACATCCTCGCCGAGCCGGTTACTATGCCCGCCGAGGACGTGACACTCGTCAAAGGGCTGATCATCGAAGGCGCCCGCAC
>CAXMND010000062.1:0-17596 GCA_964194675.1 uncultured Coxiellaceae bacterium
GATCGTCCCAGCGACAGACGAACGTGCGGACTGCGCGACGATCCTGAGGTGCGGTAGTGATCAATGAGAGGTTGCGCATGCCGCCGACGGCGAGCTGAAGAGTACGGGGTATGGGGGTTGCGGTCAGTGTCACGACATCGACGTTCGTGCGGAGCTTCTTGATGCGTTCCTTGTGCGTGACGCCGAATCGCTGCTCTTCGTCGACGACGAGCAACCCAAGGCGCGCGAAGTGGACGTCCTTAGACAAGAGCCGGTGTGTGCCCACGACGACGTCGACGGTGCCGTCCTTGAGCCCAGCCAAGGTTTTTATCTGCTTCGGTCGGGAAACGAAGCGCGAAAGCACCTCGACGCGAAGAGGATAGTCTTTCAGGCGCGCCGAGAACGTCCGAAGGTGTTGCTGGGCCAACACCGTCGTCGGGCAGAGAATCGCGACCTGACGTCCCGTCATCGCCACACGAAACGCGGCGCGCAGCGCGACTTCGGTCTTGCCAAAGCCAACGTCTCCGCAGACCAGACGGTCCATCGGCTGGGGCTCTTCGAGGTCGGATAGAACGTCTTCGATCGCCTTGGCTTGGTCGCGCGTCTCCTCGAACGGGAACGTGGCCTCGAACTCGGCGTAGCCGACGCCCGAAGACTCGATTGGCTCCCGTCGTGCAGCCGTCCGCTCGGCGTAGAGTTTGAGGAGCTCTTCGGCCATTTGCTGTACGGCTTTTCGAACGCGGCCCTTCTTGGTTGCGAAGGTCGTTCCGCCGAGACGATCGAGCTTGGGTTGGTGGCCCTCCTGGCCCTTGAACTTCTGGATGACGCTCAGGCGGGTGACCGGGAGGAACAGTTTGTCGCCACCCGCGTACTCGACGACCATCACCTCGACCGTCTGAGGGCTTCGGCCGTGCAGCCGGTCCATCGCGGTAATGCTGAGGGCTTTGTGCCGTAGGCCGAGGTACTTCCCCACGCCATGATCGGCGTGCACGACGAAGTCGCCGACGTCAAGCTCGCGTAGATCTTCGAGGAAACGCTGCTGTTGACGACGGGACGCGCGCTTCGTTCTGCGTTGCCGCACACGCGTACCGAAGATCTCTTCCTCGGTGACGAATGCCAGCCCTTCGCTCCACAGAACGAAACCGTCACGCAATTCACCGAGCACAGTGTTGTCCAGGACCTCTGTGGGGACGTCGTACCCACGAAGGAGGTCGGTTAGGCGGTCAGCCTGGTGTTGCGTTCGGCTGACGAGGGAGACCCGCAACCCTTGGTCGACCCAATCCTGCAACTGGTCGGCGAGCGGCTGGAGACCCCGCTCGCCCGAGCCCTTTCGGGTCCGCAACTCCGAAACCAAAGCGGTTTGATCCGACGCATTGACGCGGAGGAGGCCCTCGGTCGGAGGCGCGAACCAAGAGAGAAGCGGGCTTTCGTCCTCAGTCGTCGCGCCGTGAATAACCAGCCGGTGCGCGACCAACGAGACGCGTGCCTCCAACCGATCGACGAGCTCCTCATGATTCATGTAATACGCCGGGAGATCGAACGTTGGTCGGTCTGATCGCGCATTGTGCTCGTCTCGCGCATTTCGGTGCTCAACCTCGATCGATTCGGCGATGGCAACCGGATCGCTCCATACGAAACGCGCATCGTCGGGCACGTAGTCGAACAGGGTGTCCAGTTGAGCATAGTAGGCGGGCAGGAGCGCGTTCGAGATTAGCGCTCCCGAACCCCGGTCGAGCTCTGCAGTGATCTCCCGTGCTTGCAATGTGGGCATGTTCATCTCGTCGCAGAGATCGCGCACGACCCTCTTGGCGCGTTCGAGTGCTGTGGGTGCATCCGGGACCTCGCGCGCGGGCCCGAGTCGGATGGCGTGGACCTCCGCGGCGGTCTTCTGGTCGTCGGGATCGAACGTACGGACGCGGGAGACCACGTCGTCGTCGAGCTCGACACGATACGGGGGTTCTGCCCCTGGCGCGTATACGTCGACGATTGCTCCGCGCGCCGAGAACGTTCCGCGATCTTCGACCAAGGGAACCCGCAGGTAGCCGAGCTCCTGAAGCTGCCGTACGAGCTCGTCCCGGTCGATCCGTTCGCCCAGCGCGAGCGTCTCGAGGCTCGACGCCACGTAACTCTTGGGCGGCACCCGACGAAGAAGCGCGGGGGCCGGGATGATCAAGACGCGCCAGGGGCTGCCGTCGGCCAGTCGATCCAAGACCGCCATACGGTGCATCTCGGCATGTCGGTCGGGGACGACATCGAGGAGAGGGCTCGTGTCAGCTCCCGGGAACACCATGACCTCACCATCGTTTCCTTCGAGCAGGAACCGAAGATTGGCCTCGTGGCGATACGCCTCTTCCAAGTCGGCAGTCACGATCACGAAGCGGAGCTCGGCATTCGCGCCGGCTGCCTGAGCCAAGGCCCAGCCGAGCGCGCCGGCCGGGATACTCGCCACGTCGACGCGCGGGTCGTGGTCGAGTCGCTCTACCAGATCACGAATCGACGCGTTCGCGGTCTCGAGCGTCGCTTCAAGCGTCATCGGGCCGCTTGCGCATCACTTTTCGAAGGCGCTGCGCCAACCATGGTGGCGTCACCACCGTGGTCGCCATCACCATCAGAACGATGGCTGCATACACGCCCGCGGCGATCAGTGGCTTGCCCTCGTACCTGATTCCGGCACCCACGTTGGCGAAGATCAGACCGACCTCGCCGCGAGGGACCATGCCAATGCCAACCGCCAGGCGGTCGACTGTCTTGCCGCGGACTCCGAGACCGGCGACGAGCTTGCCGATGATCGCGACGGCCGTGAGTGCGAGGGCGAGGAGCAACGGCTCCGTCCCGATTCCTGAGAGCTGGACCATCATCCCGGTGCGCACGAAGAAGATAGGCCCTACGACCGCGACGATAGGCCCGATGATCTCGGTCAAGTCGCGGGCTGATGTCTTGCCGAAGGGCCGGACGTGGACCTCGTCCAGGATGAGACCTGCGGCGAACGCCCCGACGATCGGTGCTAGCCCCGCCTCGCCGGAGACGCCGGCGAGGAGCAAACACAGGCCGATTGCCACTGCGCCAAGGACGTCTTGTGTGCGGAGCTTGGAAGCGGCTCGAAACACTCCTGGCATCACGTAGGCCCCTAGGACCAAGGCGCCTATCAAGAAGCCAGCTGCGAGCCCGATGATCTTGGTGAGGCCTAGGGCGCCCGGCATCGAGCCAGACTCAGCGATGCTGGCGACGACCGCGAGGACGATCAAGCCCAACACGTCATCGATCACTGCGGCTCCGAGGATAACCCGTGTTTCGGGCTGGGCCATCGCGTCGAGGTCCTTCAGTACGCGTGCCGTGATGCCCACACTCGTGGCGCAGAGCGTGGCGCCAATGAAGAGGTGAAGAGAAAGTGGCGCGTCGGGGAGAAGCCAGAGACTCACCCCATATCCAAGCACCATCGGCGCGACGACCCCGATGATCGCAACCACGCCCGAGGTCGGCGCGACAGCACGCATCTCCTTCAAAGTCGACTCGAGTCCCACTTCGAACAGCAGAAGCACCACGCCAAACTCCGCGAGGAACTCGATCGGCACGAGCTCGGCGGCTCCATCGAAGGAGTGCACGCCGAGCATTCCGAGGTTTCCGAGCACGATGCCGGCACACAGCTCACCGAGGACTGCCGGCTGATTCAAGCGGACGGCTACCTCACCTCCGATCTTCGCCACCAGGATCATTGCGGCGAGGATCAGCCAGATCGTGGCGTCGAGGCCGTGACCATCCCCACTCGCGAACGCGGTCGCGGGCACGACCGCGAACACAGCTAGCATCAGCGAAAAGCGAGCCGGACGGCGACCCATAGGGGCGGGACCATAGAGAGGGCAGTCGATCGCTGCAAGGCCGCAGCGTGTGAAGACCTTGCGACCGAGAGGCGCCTCGGGTAATGAATGCTCATTCAGTCAGGGAGCCAGCATGGAACGCAGCATTTTTTCCGAGGAGCACGACATCTTTCGCCGCAACTTTCGTCAGTTCGTCGAGACTCGAGTCGTCCCGCAACAAGCGAAGTGGCGGAAGCAGGGCGTCGTCGATCGCGAGATCTGGCTCGAGGCCGGGAAAGCCGGCTTCCTGTGTCCATGGCTCGACGAAGAGCACGGGGGTCCTGGTGGCGACTTCCTGCACTCGGTGGTCGTCATGGAGGAGCTTGCCCGGGCCTACGAGTCGGGGTGGGCGGCAAGCCTTCATTCGGACATCATCGTTCCCTACATAGAGTCGTTTGGAGACCCTGAGCAAAAGAAACAATGGCTTCACAAGTGCGCGAGCGGTGAAGTGGTTAGTGCGCTCGCCATGACGGAACCGGGCACCGGCTCGGACCTAGCGGCGATTGCGACCACGGCTAAACGCGATGGCGACGAGTACGTGCTCAACGGCTCCAAGACTTTCATTTCGAACGGCATGTCCTGCGACCTCGTGATCGTTGCAGCGCGTACTGACAACTCCGAGGACCCGCACCGGAGAATATCTTTGTTCCTCGTCGAGAGTGATCGACCTGGCTTCATCCGAAGCCGCAAGCTCGAGAAGATGGGCATGGAGAGCCAAGACACCGCCGAGCTTGCGTTCGACGACTGCCGAATCCCCGCGACCAATCTGCTCGGTCAGGAGGGTGGGGGCTTCATGATGCTGATGCAGAACCTTCAACAAGAACGCCTCACGGTCGGCATCCTGTCGCAAGCCAGCGCCGAAAAGGTCTTGGAAGACGCGATCGCCTATACACAAGACCGAGAAGCTTTTGGTCGTCCGATCTCGAAGTTCCAGAACACGCAGTTCAAGCTGGCGGAGTGCGCGACGGAGATCGAAATCGGCCGCGCGTTCGTGGACAAGCTGCTCGCGGAGCATTTGGCCGGAAAGTACTTGATCAAAGAGTGTTCGATGGCGAAGCTCTGGCTATCCGAGATGCAGGGACGGGTCACCGACACCTGCTTGCAGCTCTATGGTGGCTATGGTTACATGCTCGAGTATCCGATCAGCCGCGCGTACATGGACGCGCGTGTGCAACGGATCTACGCGGGCACGAGCGAGATTATGAAAGTGATCATCGCCAAGCAGATGGGTCTCTGAAGGCAGCGAGCGCGTCCTGTTTGCACTTGTTCCTTGACCGACGTGAGCGGTCGGGAGATCCTTCATCTCGTGTCGGAGGGATCGGACCTCAAGAATGAGAATGACGGCGACTCGCCAAAGAAGCCGGAGCAAGAGCTCGAGCCCGAGGCAGGTCCCCGGGTAAGCCGAATGCGTGTCGGCGACGAGGACGTTCTCGTACTGAGCGTTCCGCTGCCGAAGCTTCGCTATCCCGAGGGCACGACATCCGCGGAACACCTGATCATCGACCTCGTGCTCCAGGGGCTCACGGCGAAAGAAATCGCGGCGGAGCGTGGCGCGTCGCTCAGGACCGTAACCACGCAACTCGGGACCATCTTTCGAAAGGCGAATGCGAACTCTCAGGCAGAGCTCATCGCCATCATGACGCATGGTCCAGAGCCCGAATCCGATTGAGCACGCCGCGCACATAAAAAGACGCGGCTAGTCAGCCCGTTTCCGACCAGCCGCGTCGAGGCCCAGCATATGCATGGGCCGGTAGCAGAGCGCACGAATTTGTAAGTTTGCTCGCCCCTGTTTCTTATCAATACGCTTTCGCGGGGGCAGAATCCATACGTAATTGTTCCGCTTCCATACGTAATTGTTCATGGTTTTGAGTCATCCGGGAATAGGGTCATCAGCTTCAGAGACATCGGTCGTCTCCCGTCACCTGAACTTTACGCACGGGCGAGTGCTGTAATGAATGCGGCGACCCCGGGCCATGGCATCCCAGGGGGGAGGTTGATGAGGGGCTGTTCCCCTCCGAGCTCCCTGCGCCTAGCGAGCTCGCGGCGGCAGTGAACAGGGTTCCCCGAGATGGTCAGGGCCTCGATCATGTCATCGGTAACGACTTTGGCGGCCTGACCTCGTGTCGACTTGTCGCGATACAACCGTTCGATTTCGAGACACTCGTCCGCCCAACCGAACCCTGTGAGCAATTGCTTGTAGTAGTCGCCCATCCCGCCCACGTAGAACGCGATGATCTCGCGGGCCTTGGTCGATGCGCCCTTGCCCGGGATGGGAATCACCGTGGTGAACGGAGCGGTCGTGATGTCCTTCGGGTCCCTACCGGATTTCGCGGCGCCCTCAGCGATCCATTTACGGCCGTCGTCGAGCCGGTTGTAGGGCCAGAAGATGGGCATCCAACCATCGGCCATCTCACCGATGCTCGTGATCGACTTTTGCTTCAGCGCAGCCACGTAGATGGGAATGCGCCGGCGCGTGGGTTTGAAATCGAGTGTGAACGGGCGGTACTTCCGTAGCTTGGCGTCGGCTTCACTGAGGGGTTGCCCATCGAGGAGTGTCCGTACGACTCGAATGACGTCCCGGGTCTGGGTGAGTGGCTTCTCGAAATCACGCCCGTGGAGACCCTCGATGACATTCTTGCCGCTGGTTCCCAGACCGAGAATCAGTCGCCCACCACTGATTTCGTCCAGCGTCGCAGCCTGCATTGCGATGAGCGCTGGCGAACGGCTGTAGACGTTGATGATCCCCGTTCCGAGCTTGATCCGTTTCGTGCGAAGAGCGATCTCGGTGAGAAGCGAGAACACTTCGTAGCCCCAGACTTCGGGCAGCCAGAAAGAATCGTATCCCAAGCGGTCCGCGAGAATTGCGGCCTTGAGGTACGTCGTACGGTTGTAGTCCCGCCAGAAGGCAAGGAGGCCGGTGGATGACTTACTCAACATTTGTCAACGCCCTTTGAAATTGGGACTCCTCTTTTCCAGGAACGCCCGCACACCCTCTTTGAAGTCCTTGCTCTGGTAGCATCGCTCGATCGACTCTCGGATCCGGGCGGTGTCTCGTTCCGCCTCGGGGCGTGTGAGCTCTTGGAGCGTCACTTTTGCGCTGCGCAACGTGAGCGGAGCGTTATTAGCAATCGTGTGCGCGAGCTCATCGACAGCTCCATCGAGTGCGTCTTTGGCAAACACTTGGTTGACGAGGCCCACGCGGAGTGCCTCCTCCGCGCCGATCGGCCGCGCCGTGAAGAGTAAGTCAGCGGTTGCGGGAACCCCTACGGCCCGGATCAAGGCCTGAATCCCAGCGGTGTGATAGCCGAGGCCGAGCCTGGCCGGGGGTATGGTAAACCGCGCGTCGTCGGAAGCGTATCGTAGGTCCGCTGTCAGGGATATCGCTGCGCCTCCTCCTATGCAGAATCCGTGGATCAGAGCGATGAGGGGCTTGTCGAGACTTTGAAGTGCGGTGAACGCGCGAGTGGTCGTCTCATCGTAACGACGACCGGCGCCACCCGTTCGCGTCTTCTCGAACTCCGAGATATCCGCCCCCGAAACAAACGCCTCGGACCCTTCCCCGCGCATGACGACTACTCGAATGTCGTCGTCTTCCTGAAGCTCGCGTACGGCTCCGGGGATCGCCTCCCACATCGCGATCGTGATCGCGTTTCGACGTGCAGCGTGGTTGAACACCAGCCTTGCGATGCTCCCGTCCCTGTGGATCTCGACCTGACCACTCACGGTGGCGAAGCCTAGCAGCAAAACGCGGGTCACGTCGTGGACTACAGCAGACGGTTGATCACGGCGTCTCGCCGAAGCTCTTCGATGAAGATTCGCTCTTGGCGGCGCATGGCCGCGTCGAGCATCTCGCGGAAGAGCTCTTCCCTCATTTCGTCGAAAGACGGAAAGTCGGACCCCACCTCGCGGTCTTGCACGTAGAAGATATGAAAGCCTCCGCTGCCTTGCACCGGATCGCTGATGTCTCCAGGGCCCAGAGGCAAAAGCGTCCGTCCGAGGTTTTCGGGCAGGTCTTCTTCGGCGACCCAGCCGAGCTCCCCGCCTCCGAGCTCCTCGGCCCGCTTCGCGAAGTTAACCGGAGTGAGGGCGGCACGCACGATGTTCGCTTCCTCCCGCACGGCTGCCGTTTCGGTCGCCAATGCGTCAGCGTCCAGAGGCACAACTAAGTGCGAAACCTTGAAGCGCAGCTCGCTGCCTTCCCCTCTAGCGCGCTGCTCGTAGCGGCGTTGCACCTCGTCCTCGGTGATGTTCACGCGTGATCGCACCCGTTCGTTGATCACCTTGAATCGAGTGAGCTGCTTCTTGAGGTCGGCGCGGTACTGGGCTTCGCTCATCCCCTGGGCCTTCACGGCCTCGAAGAACTGCTCTTCGGTCATGTTGTTCTGCGCCCGAATGTTCTCCATCGCGGCCTCAACATCGGCGTTAGTGACGACTATGCCGGCTTCGGACGCGAGCTGCTTGAGGAGCGCCTCCTCGATGAGGAAGTCCAGGAGTTGGTCGTAGAGTTCCTTGAGGCGAGCCGCTCGTTCGATATCCGTCTTAGCATCCGCGATCTGGGGCAAGAAGGGGACCGCGCGCTTTCGTAGATCGCTGAGGAAAATCGCTTTGTCGTCTACGGTGGCGACCACACGTTCGATCACGTCGGCGCTAGCGACCGATGCCAGCAGAGACGACAGAAGCACGACTGTGGCCAGGCGGGTCATCATTGACCTTGCGGCAGGTCCGGGATGTCGACCTTCAGGTCTGCGAGCGCGTCGTAGTCGATTTCGACCTTGATGTCCTTGCGAAGCCTCTCGAGCAGCTGGTCCATCGCAGCGTCCTTCTTTTCACGCGCCAACTTGTGGCGAATCGCCCTCTTTGCTTGCTCGTAAGTGCGCTTCAGGGGTGCCCGTTTCCCCGTGAGCATCACGATGTGATAGCCCTCTGGCGTCTTGACCACGTCCGGAAAGACTTCTCCGACGCGGTTTAAGGTAAACGCTGCGTCTCGTACGGCTTTGGGTGGATGTCCCTCAGCGTCTGCCGTGAAAAACTGGAGGTCGCCCCCGTCTTTCTTGGTGGCCTCATCCTCTGACTTCTCACGCGCCAGCCGGCGAAACTGATTGATGTCCGACTTTTGAGCCTGGCCGAGCACCTTCTCGGCTTTGGCGCGGTCTTTGATGTTGCCGCGGTCTTTGATGAGGATGTCGCTGGCGCGGACCTGCGCCGGGCGGTCGTACTCTTGTGGATTCGCGTCGTAGACCGCTTGGATCTCTTCGTCGGTGATGTCTGCCAGCTTGAGCTGCTCGTCGACCTCTTGCTTGATGAGCTGTTGAGTCATCGCGGTGCGGCGTGCACGTTGGATGTCCGGTTGGTCTGCGTAGCCGCGCCGCTTGGCTTCATACACGAGCAGCTCGAAGCGGATCAGGTTGTCGAGGAACTCGCGCCGCCGCTCGGGGCTTTCGAAGCGTGCCCGAAGATACGGCGACTGCGACGCGAGGCGGTCAGCGAATTCACCCACCGTGATTGTTCGATCACCGATGGTGACCAGAACCTCGTTCGCTTGGGCCTCGGTCAAGCCATTCTGCGGCCACTCCTTCTCGGGCGCAGAGGTTTGCTCGTCTTTCTTCGAGCAACCCCCCGCCCCGCCAGTGGCGACGACGATAGCGAGGATGAGCGCGTTTTGCCAGGACATCGTCAGCCGGGTAGCATATAGCGCGTTCGCGGCAACGAGGCCAAAGTTCAGGCAGCGCCCCGTTGAGCCAGGCCCGCGCGCACCTGGTCGGCGAGGTCGTCCAGCTCGAAAGGCTTGTCGAGAAATCCGTCGGCTCCGTAGAGGGGGGAGGTCATTTCGTTGAGCCGCTCACCGATTCCGGTGAGCATGATCACACCGGTGTGTCCGAGGGAGTCGTCCTCGCGGATCGCGCGGCATACCTCCCAACCACTCATCCCGGGCATCATGACGTCGAGCACGACCAGGGACGGCTTTTCTCGGCGCGCGAGGCGGAGCGCTTCTTCGCCGTCGGAAGCTTCGACGATCTCGGCAGGCAGGGCGCTCAGATGTCGTGCGACGAGCGCCAATATTTCCAAGTCATCATCGGCGACCAGGATCTTGGTCGCGGAGTTAGTCGTCATCGGTGGCATCCTCGGTCTGTTGTCCAGCATTGTCAATGTGTTGCGTCATCCGGGTCGATGCGACCCAGCGCGGTCGTTGGAGCCCAGCCTTCGAGGCCACCGATCACGCGGATTTTCACGAAGTCGCGGTCCCAGTCGACGATCTCCCCGCGGTCTCCGCCACGTGCCTCTCCCCGCACGCGGGCCCGCGGATCAGGTCCCTCACGAAGCGCGACCCGATCCTCCAAGACCACGGCCCGGGGGCCTTCACGCAGCAAGCCTGTCTTGATTGCCATGCCTAGCGCGCTGAAGAGGAGCAATACGGCGGACCCCGCGAGCAGGGCGTAGAGCCCCCGCCCCCGCGATCGGCGCACCCAAGCCCAAGCTAGCGCGGCAAAGAACAGGAAGTTGGCAACGAGTAAGGTGAACGCCAGCCCGTTCTCCGTGAACCGTCGATAGAGCGCGTCACTGATCGAGCTGCTGCGCTGGATCGACGCCTCACCTTCGGCCTCGGCTCGGGTCTCTTCGAGAGCTCTTTCTGCACTTCGAAGGTTTGCAGAGGCCTTGCTATCGCTCGGGCGTAGTGTGAGTGCACGCTCGTAGTTGAGGATTGCGCGCGGATAGTCGCCGGATTGAGCCAGTGACGTGCCGAGGTTGAAGTAGACGTCAGGGTCGTGCACGCCTGCCGCGATCAATTCTTGATGCCGCGCGATTGCGGTGGCATGGTCGCCTCGGGACGCCGCGACGTTTGCGGCCGCGAAAATGTCGCCGAGCTTCGACACGTGGCCTCGGGGCTCGGGTTGCTGTGCCGAAACGACGCCTGCGGCGAGCAATGTCACCAATACGGCCCACAGGATTCGCATCATGCCCTCCCTTTGACGCGGTGAATGCGCTCGACAATCGTTTCTGTGCGTTGGAGGCAGCGCTCCATCTCTTCGGTATTGACACCCGATGCAGCGAACCGAGCGAAGTCCGCACCCTCGAGCTCGTTGATCACTCGTTGCACCAGGTCGTCGTCGAACCCGGCCGCCACGAGTCGCGTTCGCAGCTCCACGTTTGACAAGCCACGGACAGGTTCGGTCGTTCGGGTATCGAGCGCATGAGTGATCGAGGCGACGACCCTGTCGTAGAAGGTTCGCGGATCATTGCCGCGAAGAGCAGCCCGGGCCTCATCGATGAGCGTGCGTTGGACTGCTCCTGCCGAGGTCTTTCGGCGCTCCCGCCGACGGGCGAGGCTGACTCCGATGGTAAGCAAGATGAAGAGCAGCGGGGGCACGGCCAGCAGCCATGGGAACCAGTTGCGTTCTCTGACTGGCGTCGCTCCCCGGGTGAGCGCACTGTACATCCGGATGGGCCCGAACACGGCCGCTTCTCGGCTCGCCGGCACTTCCTTCGGTGACACCGTGGGTTGCGCCGGTGCAGCGATGCCTGTCGAAGAGAACTTGAGCGCCTGTGTGCTCGCCGAGCCGTATTGTTGGCTGTCGGGATCGAAGTAGTCGAGCTCGATTGCGGGAACCGTGTGTTCTCCCGGCGTCTCAGCGATCAGAATCCACTCCCACGAGCGGGTCCCGCCGAGCGCCTTTCCGTAAAATCGCTGTTGGTCCTTTACTACGGGCTGTAGGGTCCGAACGCCGGCGATCGGGGGCAACGCGATACGCAGGTCTTGAATGTTCCCGACGCCTGTTGCATCGACGCGCAGGGTCACCGCGTTGCCTGTCTTCACATTCTGCCGGTCGAGCCGTGCGCGAACCGAGTACTTGCCCACGAATGCGTCGACTGGGCCGGGCTTCGGGAGGGGCTTGACATCGATCGTCACTGGGACTCCTGTGCGCTCGATGTGCTCGGGGGCATCGAAGAGGCTCATCGTGCCGATGTCGAACGCGACCTTCGGCGCTCCGATGGTCAGCTCGCCGGTCCGCTGGGGAAATGCGGCCGCCTTTTGAAGCACGTACGCACGATACTGCGTGCCATTGATCGTGATCAGCGAGCCCTCGAGGGCCGTGATCTGCTCCTCGTACACCCAGAACCCGTCCATCGCGGGCTTGGTGGGGTTGACTGACCGGCCGGCCACGCCAACGTGAGTGTAGAGATAGACCGTCACGTCGACCTGCTGCCCGACATAGACGCTCTCTTGCTCTACGACGGTTCGCAGAAAGGCGCGAGGGTCGTAGCGCGCCCCGGAAAGCTCTTCACCGACTTCGGGTGGTGGAGCCGGCGAGGACGGCCCAGCCGTAGCGGCGGCGTCCGAGGCGACAACCACGATCGTGAGCGGGTTGCTTCGGTACGTTTTGCCGTTGACTGTGGCGACGGCTGGCGAGAACTCGAAGGTTCCTGGCCTAAGCGCGCGCATGAGGTACTGGTGCGAGAGGCTCGACTGGACCTTCATGCCCGACCCAAACCCGAAGCTCACTTGCATCGGCCGTGAGGTCTGATGCGAGATCACACTCAGCTCGGGATACTTCTTGAGGTCGGCGAATGTGAGATCTTCGAGGCCTCCCCCTTTGATGTTGGCCCGAACCTCGAGACTGAACGTCTGGCCCGCGCGAACTTCTCGCGGCGTGGCACTAAGGAAGACCTCGGCCTCGGCGTCGGCTGCCGCGGTCGCACCAAGAGTCAGGGTTCCGATCGCCACCAAGCATACGAGCGTGAGAGGTCGTATCACCAATCCTTCTCCGGCGGCCTTCGCCCCGCACTCTGACGACGTGCGCGCTGCAACGGAAGGCTTTGCTCGTTCTGCTCTAGCGCATCGAGAAACCGTTGCACGTCGTCCTGCCGCATCGGTTGCTCCTGCGGTTCCTGCTGCTGCGCTTGTTCCTGTTGCTGCTCTTGTTCCTGTTGCTGGTCTTGGCTCGGTTGCTGGTCTTGGTCCTGCTGCTGTTCCTGGTCCTGTTGCTGGTCTTGTTCCTGTTGCTGGTCTTGGTTCTGTTGCTGGTCTTGATTCTGTTGCTGGTCTTGGTCCTGCTCTTGGTCCTGGTCTCGCTGCTGTTCCTGGTCCTGCTGCTGTTCTTGCTGTTGCTGCTCCTGTTCTCGAATCCGCTGCATCGCGTACTCGAAATTCCACGCAGCGTCTCGGTCTCCGGGTCGCAGCCGAAGCGAGCGCTTGAACGTGTCGGCTGCCTCCCGGAAGCTCGCAATCGCTTGTTCGTGATCTTCTTGTTGTCCCAGGGCGTCACCTTGGCGGGCGTAGGTGACCCCCAGGTCGTAGTAAGCGTCAGCGCGCGTGTCCGTCGGCGCTGACGGATCCGCCGCGGTCAGGAACGCTTCCTTTGCCTGTTCAGCCGTGCCTTGCGCAAGAAGCGCCAGTCCTCGATTGAGCTGGACGCCCTTCGAATCGGGCAAGTCTTGGGCCGCCAAGTCGTACGCCTCGAGCGCAGCCCCGTATTTGCCCTCGGGCATGAGCGCATTGCCCTTCTTGACGTCGGAGTTTTCGCGCCGGAGCGGACTCCAGGCGGACGCGGTCGCTGGCGCGATGAGGCCGACCACGCAGACCAACCCGAGAAGGGCTCGTTTCATGCTTCCCTCCTTCGTCGCCGAACGACCCACGCTTCGGGAAGCAGTCCCTCGAGCACGATCAGAAGGAACGCGGGCAACAGCACCAATGCAAAGCGATTCTCGTGGACGGTCACTCGCCGTGCCTTCTGCTCGGATGCCTGAAGCTTGCCCAGCGCAGCTCGAATCTGGTCGATCCCGACGGTGCCTTCACGAGCGCGGAGATATTGACCCCCGGTGATCGAGACGATCTCTTTGAGCGTTTCTTCGTTGTCGATCGAGAGAGCTGTCATCACAAGGCGGCCGTCGGAGTCCTTCATATGGCCCGTGAGCGTACCATCGGCAGTGTAGCTCGGGATCGGCTCGCCGTTACTCGAGCCAATGCCGACCGCGTAGACTTGGATGCCGGCTGCTTTGAGCTCTTCGGCTGCCGCGATGGGATCCCCCTCGTGATCCTCGCCGTCGGTGAACAGAATGACGACCTTCGCGCGACGGGCTGGCTCGTTGGACTCGCTACGGCCCTCGTTCGAGCTCTCGATGAGTCGTTTCGACGCGATGAGGGCTTTGCCGATCGCAGTTCCGCCGACGGGCATGTCCATCGGGCCGAGATCCCGCAGGAACAGGCGAATCGCCGAGTAGTCGACGGTCATGGGAAACGCCATCGCGTCGCCCGCAAACGCTACCAGCCCCACGCGATCTCCGTCGAGGTCGTTCAGCAAGCGCTCGAGCTCGGCCTTGGCTCGTTTGATCCGGCTGGGATGAACGTCTTGCGCGAGCATGCTCTTCGAGAAGTCGAGGGCGATGACCACATCGATTCCCCGCTTGCGAAGAACTCGGGTCCGGCTTCCGTACTGTGGCCCGGCGAGCGCGACGATCAGCAATGCGATCCCGGCGGTCACGAGTATTGCCCGCCCGAGCCGCCACCACTGCGCGTGACCCACGACCAGCGACTGGACAGTCGCCTCATGTCCGAAGCTTGCGGTCGCACGCCGTCGTCTCCACGCGGCCCACCAGTACGCGCCCACGAGTGCGGGAACCAACAGCAAGAGCCATAGCGCTCGTTCGTCTGCCCAGCTCATGGCCACCTCCTCAGCCACAGGAGGATCAGCACCTCTATCAAAAGGAACAGCAACGCCGGCCCGAGGAACGCGGGAAAGAGCTCGGTGTACATGCGCCCGGCGTCTTCGATCTCGCTCTTCTCGAGCTCGTCGAGGATCTGGTGGAAGCTCTGCTCGAGGCCTTCGCGATCGCTGACCGCGAAGAACTCGCCGTCGGTCTTCTCTGCCATCTCTTCGAGGAGCTCCGGGTTCACCGGGTAGTTGCCCTGACGCCACAGGGTTCGGCCGAAGATGCCGACTCCGGTCTGCACGGGAGCCCGGTCGGTCACCCCCATCAAGATGGGGAAGATCTTCACGTCCATCGCGCTTGCGAGGTCAGCTGCCTGAGAGGGCGAGACATTGCCTGCGTTCGACTCCCCGTCCGTGAGAAGGATGATGACCTTGCTCTTCGCCCGTGATCGTTTGAGTCGGTTTAGACTGACTCCGACCGCGTTTCCGATCGCCGTGCCGCGTCCGTCGATGTGGTCGAGCTCCAGCCCTCGAAGCGCGGTTCTCAAGGCTTCGCGGTCGGTCGTGAGTGGAAGAAGCGTGTATGCATCGACTCCGAATACGACGGCGCCGATTCGGTCATTTGGTCGTCGATCGATGAAATCACGGACCACCGACTTGGTCGCTTTGAAGCGCGTCGGGCGAATATCTGCGGCTTGCATCGACCGCGACATGTCGAGTGTCAGCATGATTTCGATCCCGTCGATGTCGGCGGTGTCGCGTGCGTGGATACTCTGTGGCCCCATGAGACCGATGACCAAGAGGGCCAAGGCCACCGTCCGAAGGGCGTTTGGTAGATCACCAAGGCGTGCCCGCCAACTCGTTTGTGGCACTCGAAGGGCAACACCGCGGCTGAATTGGAGCCGGGGCTTGGACAATCGTTGCACCCAAACGCGGGCGATCCAGACCAGCGCGACGCCGAGCAACAACAGCGCCGCCCAAGGGCGTTCGAACCTCAACTGCTCGTCCGTGATCAAGATCTGATAGCGCGATTCGAGGTAGCGCAAGCTGACGATGAAGCCGCCCAACGTTGCGGCGCCGAACCATGCAAACGCCCACACCCTGCGTTGCGACCGACTCATGATTGTCCTTTCGCGTCGGCGGTGACTGCAGGGCGTGTGCGATCGACGAGCGCGAAGGCTTCGGCGATCAAATCCCGCGACGCCTCATCAGCGAGCGAAGCCTTCGCGAACTTCACGAGGTCGCATTGACCGAGGAACGCGATAGCATCGTTGGGTTCGATCGTTAGAGCCTCGGCTTGGCCAAGCTCGGCGGCGATCTCGTCAGTCGTGCTTTCGAGCCCATGGAAGCCGAAACGGAGTCCGAGGTAGTTGCGAACGGAGTCGCTGACCGCGTCGACCCACTGCTCCGTACGCCCGTCCTCGATCTCAGCCGCGCGACTCGCGTCCAGGGAACGCAGCTCGGCTAGAGCCAGCTCCCATGGGGGCGGCGGGGGAGGGGGCTCGGGCTCGGGTCGGTCGCGCTTCCGCCACCAACGCATGAAGAGCCAGGCGAGAAGCGCACCGAGGAGGACAGCCAAGAGCGCGCCCAAGATCACCAGCAATGTGTAGTCATCTTGTTCAACCACGACGGGGTCGGTCGCGGGCTTGAGCTCCGCATTCGGTTCGTTGGCCAACACCGAATGCACTTCGACGGTACGCGCGTTCGAATCCAGATATTCGAAGTCGCCCGCGACACTCGACACGTGAACCCGAATTGGCCCGACCTGGTGAGTGCCAACCTCGAAGCACTGGAGCGTCAGCTCGAACGTGAAAGTTTTCGTCGCACCGTCCTCGGAAGGCGCGACCGTGACGTTCTTCGCAAGCAGCTCGAAAGGAGCAAGGGGCTGGTCCGGAACCGCGGCGTCGCCGGAGGCGTCGGTCGTCACCTGGAGGATGACCGTGATCGGATCACCAAGCGTCGTCTCCAGAGGAACTTCGAGGTCAACCTTCGGTACTTCGGCGGCCGCCGGGAGAGCCATCAGGAGACTCAGCGCAAAAATGAAGCTAGTGCACCTCACCGATAGCCCGTGAGTCGTCGCTGTCGAAGGCGAAACAACTCGGTCAGGGGTCGCACGTAGTCGCGGTCGGTGCCGACGGTGACGTGATCCAGCTGGAGCCGCTTGAAGAGATGTTCCCGGCTTGCGCGTTGTTTCTGAGCCTCCCGCGCGTATTCTGCGCGGACGTCCAAGCTCGATGTGTCGACTTCGACGATCTCTCCAGTCTCCAGATCTTCGACGAGGGCGAGGCCGACATCGGGCAGATCGTCTTCACGCGGGTCGACGACTTGAATCGGAATTAGATCGTGCTTTGCGGCCACGACCTTGAGAGGCTTCTCGTACCCCTCTGCGATGAAGTCGCTGATCAAAAACGCGACGGTTCGCCGCTTGCCAACCCCGCCGAGAAGATCGAGCGCCACTCCTAGATCGGTTCCTCGTCCTTCGGGCGCAGCGTTCAGAATCTCCGTCACGACGCGCATCACGTGAGAGCGTCCCTTCTTGGGGGGGACGAACCGTTCGATGCGGTCGGTGAACAAGATCAGGCCCACTCGGTCGTTGTTCTTGATGGCGCTGAACGCGAGAAGCGCGGCAACCTCGGCCACGGTTTCGATCTTGGGCTTGGCCACCGACCCGAATCGCTCGCTCGCCGACAGGTCGACGAGCAACATCACTGTCATCTCGCGTTCCTCGGTGAAGACCTTGACGTAGGTGTCGTTCATTCGCGCGCTGACGTTCCAGTCGATGAACCGTACGTCGTCGCCTGGTTGATATTGGCGCACCTCGCTGAAAGCCATGCCGCGCCCTTTGAACACGGAGTGGTAGCTTCCTGCGAGCTGGTCGTTGGCGAGCCTCGAGGTGTAGATCTCGATCTTCTTGAGTTTTTTTACGAGCTCGCGAGAGATCACGGCAGACCTTGTTTATGGAACTTCTACGGTTTCGAAGATGCGCCGAACGATCTGATCGCTGGTGATTTCTTCGGCCTCTGCTTCGTATGAGCGAATGATGCGATGCCGAAGCACGTCTGGCCCAATCGCCTTGATGTCTTCGGGTGTGACGTAGCCACGATGTCGCATGAACGC
>CAXMND010000063.1:0-15265 GCA_964194675.1 uncultured Coxiellaceae bacterium
CAGCGCGATCATCGTGCATCCAAAGTCACTGAAGGATCCAGAAGTCGCCGCCGCCATGGAACGCGCGGTCGCGAACCTGAAGCATGGCTCGATCGGGGTGAACCATTGGCCGGCATTGTCTTACGGGATGGTGAGCCCGACTTGGGGCGCATACCCGGGGCATCCGAATGACGATATTCGTTCCGGGCGGGGTGTCGTGCACAACACGTATCTCTTCGATCGCCCGCAGAAATCGGTGGTGCGCGGTCCCTTCCGCGTGCGACCGCGACCCGCGTGGTTCCACGACCATCGCACGGCTGCCAAGTTGGCTCGCAAGCTCACATATTTTTACGCCGATCCTTCGATCACACGGATGCCAAGCCTGCTTTGGTCCGCGATCCGAGGCTGACGCGGCTCGGTCTTGAGCACTTTGTAGAGGAAAGGCCAGCTCTCCGAAGCGTCACTGCCCACCACCAAGGCCCAGAAGCCGGAGGCTTCTAGGGCGAAGGGGCGGGTGGGTGGGGGAGGAGGTTGGGGCGGACTTAATGCAACCTGCGGTAGACGCCGACCACTACTCCGAGGACTTGAGTGCTGCGCCAGTCGTTCTTTGGGATCAGGATTGGCGCCATCTCTTTGTTGGCCGGTTGCAATCGGACGTGCTCACGCTCGGGGTAGTAGTACTTGCAGGTGGCTTCATCGCCGACGAGGGCGATGATGATTTCCCCGCGGTTTGCCGTGAGTTGCTTGCGCACGAATACGAAATCGCCGTCGAAGATCCCCGCTTCGATCATCGAGTCTCCGCTGACTCGGAGGCCGAAGACATCTCGCTGGCCGCCGATGAGCATGCGGTCGATCTGCACGGTGTCATCTGGCTGTTCGATGGCCTCGGTGAGGGCGCCCGCGGCAACGCGACCCACGATAGGGATTTCGACGAGGTTGTCGTTCGCCGATGGCGGGCGGCTGCTCGGCTTCCCGTCAGGAGTCCGCATGAGGCGGAGGGTCCGGGACTTCATGTCCTCCCGAGTCAGGTACCCCTTGCGCTCGAGGGCGCGGAGGTGGTCGTTAACCCCGTTCGTGCTCCGAATACCCAGATGATTGCCGATTTCACGAAGGGTGGGTGGGTACCCATGGGAGTGAATCGAGTCCGAAATGTACTCAAGAACTGCCTTTTGACGTTGCGTCAGCTTCTGCATGCCTTCCCCCGCGAATTCTCATTAGTGATTGTCACTGGTGCGTGACTAGTTGTGCCCTTCATCCTGGACAGATGTCCCCTGTAAGATTGGTCAGGTGGGATAAAGGTACAGATGGTCGCCAAGTTTGTCAAAGAACAGGCGATCTTTGGGCTTTACGGGGAGTGGCTCAATCGGTGGAGCCGCCGTCGTCTTCTGGAGGGTCCTCATCGAGGGCCGCGATTTTCTCCTGCCATACCTCTGAGATGACCTCCGTTGGGGAGAATCCGAGCAAACCCGCGAGCCCCTGTCCGTCCGTGAGGCCCCGCCAAAACCCCTCCGCGATGCGCGCCACTTCGTCGGGGTCCATCTCTTCGATCGCTTGGAAGGCATACTGGGCCACGCCGACGAGCCCGTCGACGCCAAGGGCTGCCGTCGCGAAACCGGGAAGGGGGTAGATGAGGAGATTGCGGCTCGCGTACGACAGGGCCCATGCACCCGGTTGCCGGTCGGAAAAAATCGCTCGTGCCGTTGGGAGCTCCATGAAGAGACCGACGTGCACCGGGCCAAGCTCACGCTCGACGGCCTGGACCAGCACTCGGTGATCGCGACGCCAAGCACCTCCTAGGGGCCCAGTCCACTCCGAGATCGCTTCGGGCCCAGCCAGCACGTCGAAGCGGCCGCCGCGCCGTCGGAGCACTGCAGCCGTCCAAAGCTCAGCGCCGTCGAACACCCCGAGGATGACAGAGCGATCGTCGGGAAGCAG
Source organism: uncultured Coxiellaceae bacterium (assembly GCA_964194675.1). Lineage (GTDB taxonomy): Bacteria > Myxococcota_A > Polyangia > Polyangiales > Houyiibacteriaceae > SG8-38. The sequence goes on from CAXMND010000063.1 coordinate 1,915, forward strand.
CACGTCTCCCGCTGGTTTGGCCGCCGATGCGGGCGGAAAAAAGAGGTCGGGGAGCGGGTTCGGCCAAACCCGAAGCAGGTTTCCGTTGCCGAGCTCGCGTAGAACCCGCGCGAAGCGCATCACGCGGGCCACGAAGTCCTGTTCCGTGTCGAGAGGCTCGGCCAAGTACTCCGCCAGCTCCGGCATGGCCGGCTCTCGCATGACGATGCAGGCGCCCGCGGCGGTGGCGTCACAAAACGCAGCTAGGTCGTCGAGTGGCGGCAGCGAGGCTGGATCAATGCTCCCGTCGGCGGTGTGAAAGGAACCCACGGGCGCGCCCCCCGCGTCGACCACGACGACCAGGACCCCTCGGGGCTTTGTCGGCGCGGCGTCCTTCTCACCGAGAAGCAACGATACGAGCCTATCCCAAGAAACGTCGTCAAACCCGAAGAACGCAAACTCGTCGCTGATCACGCGCCGAACCTAGCACGCGAAATCACCCTCCGCCTTTTGCGTTCGGTGTCGAAGATCGTTTACAAGACTGTTCGTGGGCTTCGTGTGGGTCGCGATCGGGGGTGCAGCAGGCTCGTGCCTTCGGTATGCGCTCTCGCTCGTCTTGGGCGCGTTCTCCGTGGCGACGGGCTTCCCCACAGCAACCTTCGCGGCGAATGTCCTCGGGTCGCTGGGGCTCGGGCTCGTGTTCGTGTTGGCCGAGGATCGAACCTGGTTTGGCACCGACCTGCGGCTCTTGCTCGGGACCGGGGTCCTGGGCGGGTTCACGACGTACTCGACGTTCAATCTCGAGAGCATCGGGCTCATGCAAAACGGTGCGTGGGGCCGGGCAGCGCTCTACATGGGCGGGACGGTGGTGCTGTGTCTCGCCGCTGGTGCGCTTGGCGTCATCCTCGGGCGCGCCATCCGGGGCTCCTAGCGCGGTTTACTACCGAGGAGCCAGAGGCGGGCCGTGTGTGCGGCCCCGTAGAACGCCCCGGCAGCCACTGCCAGTCCACCCAGCCAATAGCTTTCCTCCGATAGAAGGATCGCACCCGAGATCAGCAGTGACCCCACTACGATTCCGCTGAACGCCCGCCTGCCCAAGCGGTCGGCCGCGGACTCGAGCTGGGTTTGTTGCGTCTTGACGCTGAAGGCGCCGCTGCGAAGGTCCTCGAGGATTTCCTCGATCTGGATCGGCATTTCAGACGCCGCGCCGCCCAAACGGCGAAGACCGCGAAGCGCGTCTTGGGTCATCCGCTCCGGCGAGTAGCGCTGCGTAAAGAGGTCTGTGAAATACGGCCGCACTTCCTCGAGGAGGTTCAGCTCCGGGTAGATCTCTTTGCCCACGCCTTCGACCGTCATCAAGCTCTTGCCGAGCATCAGGAACTCGGAGGGGATTTCGAGACCGTATTTGCGGGCGCTCATCACCAGGTCCCGAATCAACCCGCCAAACTCGATGTCTTGTAGCCGCTTGCCGAGGTACCGCTGCGCCAGCATCGTCACCTCGGCATCGAACGCGTTCCGGTCGATCTTGTGCGTCGATCGACCGATGGCGTAGAGCCCGTCCGCGATCCCGCCGTAGTCTTCCCGGACCGCCGCCAACATCAGATCCACCGTGCGGTCCCGCATCTTCGGGGTGAGCCTACCGACCATCCCGACGTCGATCATGCCGATCACCGGATCTTCGGCGGTCCCCATGATGATGATGTTGCCCGGGTGGGGGTCCGCGTGAAAGAAGCCATCCTCGAAGATCTGCTGGATGATGATCTCGACCGAGCGCTTGGCGATCATCTCGCCACTCACCCCAGCGCGGATCGCCGCGTACACCTTGTGACCCTCCAAGTACTCGAGCGTCAGTACCCGTTTCGCGCTCGCGTGTCGGTAAACCGTCGGAAACTTCGCATGCAGGTTCCCTCGGAAGTTCGCCGAGAAGCGTTCGTGATTGTCAGCTTCGAGAGTGAAGTCGAGCTCGGCCGACACCGAACGGTCGAATTCCTCGGCGAGGCTCATCGGTCGATAGAGTTGGACTTCGGGCATCGAGCGCTCGAGCGCCTTGGCGAGCCAATAGAGAAGGTCCACATCGCGGGCCATCACGGCCCGGACTTCCGGGCGCTGCACCTTGACGACCACGTCAGAGATGTCCTCACCGTTTCGCAGGCGAGCACGGTGCACTTGCGCGATCGAAGCCGAGGCCAACGGTGCGTCGTCGAAAGCTTCGAACACGTCTTGTAGCGGGCAACCGAGCTCGGCCTCTACTTGGTCGCGAATCTTAGGGAAGGGCACCGGCGCAACGCTGTCTTGGAGTTTCTTGAGCTCGGTGATGATGTCTTCGGGGATCAAGTCCGGGCGTGTGGACATGATTTGACCGAGCTTCACAAATGACGGTCCCAGGTCTTCGAGCACCTTCCGGAGCCGAATCGCGGTCGGCATGCGTCCGGTGTCCTCGGTTTTCCGGCCAGGAATCAAGCTCGCGAGCCCCGTTCGGGTGACGACCTCACCAAAGCCGTGCAGCGCCAGAACCGTGGCGATCTGTCGAAGCCGGTCGAGGTCGCGTACCGTGTTGAAGATCGAAGGCCTGGGCATCCTCATCCCCGCTTCAGAAGTGCCTCGACCACGCTAGAGTCCGCGAGGGTAGAGATGTCCCCGAGCTGATCTCCTTCGCCGGCCGCGATCTTTCGGAGAATCCTGCGCATGATCTTTCCGGATCGGGTTTTCGGAAGGCCGTTCACCACACGGATCTCGTCGGGCGTCGCGATGGGTCCAATCACTTTGCGTACTTGTTCTTTGAGGGCGCCTTGAAGCTCCTGCGCGTCCCAGTCGGCACTGGCAATCGGCACCACGAACGCGAAGATGCCCTGGCCTTTGATCTCGTGTGGGCAGGGCACGACGGCGGCTTCGGCCACGGCTTGGTGCGCCACGAGTGCGCTCTCGATTTCGGCCGTGCCGAGGCGGTGGCCCGAAACGTTGATCACATCGTCGACGCGACCCGTGATCCAATAGTAGCCGTCTTCGTCCCGGCGGCAGCCGTCGCCGGTGAAGTAGTAGCCGGGATACTGGGAGAAGTACGTCTCCACAAAGCGCTTGTGATTGCCGTGGATCGTGCGCGCCTGCCCCGGCCACGGTCGGGCGATGCAGAGAAGCCCGCTGACGTCGTTGCCTTCGAGGACTTGGCCTTTCTGATTGACCAGTACCGGCTCGATGCCGAACAACGGAAGGGTCGCCGAGCCCGGTTTCGTCGGCGTTGCCCCAGGAAGGGGGCTGATCAGCACGCCGCCGGTTTCGGTTTGCCACCAGGTGTCGACGATCGGCAGCTTCCCGTTTCCGACTACGTCGCTGTACCACCGCCAGACTTCGGGATTGATCGGCTCGCCGACCGTCCCGAGAACCCGCAACGATGCGCGGCTCGAACCCCGCACCGGATCGTCACCCTCGCGCATGAGGGCGCGTAGAGCCGTTGGGGACGTGTAGAGTGTCGTCGCCCCAATGTCGTCGATGACATTCCAATACCGACTTGCGTCGGGGTACGTCGGCACCGATTCGAACATCACGGTCGTTACCCCGTTCGCGAGTGGCCCGTAGATGATGTAGCTGTGGCCTGTGATCCACCCGATGTCGGCTGCGCAGAAATGAATGTCGTCCGGGCCGATGTCGAAGACGTATCGGAATGAGGACGATACGTACGTGAGGTACCCTGCGGTCGTGTGAACCAACCCCTTGGGTTTGCCGGTCGATCCCGACGTGTACAGGATGAACAACGGATCTTCGGAGGCCATCCATTCGGCCGCACACGTAACACGCTGTTCGGCCATCGCCTCGTGCAACCAAATGTCGCGCCCCGAGTGCATCGGGACCTCCGCGTCGGTGCGGCGCACGACGAGCACCTTTTCGACCACGCGAAGGCCCTCGACTGCATCGTCGGCGATCGCCTTGAGCGGGATCGGTTTCCCTCCGCGCACCCCCTCGTTGGCTGTGACCAACACCTTGGCTTCCGCGTCGATGATCCGGTCGCGGAGGGCCTCCGCACTGAAACCACCGAACACGATCGAGTGCACCGCGCCGATTCGAGCACAGGCGAGCATCGTGTACGCGAGCTCGGGAACCATCGGGAGGTAGATGCAGATCCGGTCTCCCTTCTTGACTCCGAGAGACTTCAAGAGATTCGCCACGCGGCCGACGTGGCCCTTCAGCTCACCAAATGAGATGTGTTCGTATTCCCCGGGCTCGTCTTTGACGAACACGATCGCCGTCTTGGAGGGATCCTTCGCGGCGTGTCGGTCTACGCAGTTGACCGCTGCGTTGAGCCGTCCGCCGGAAAACCACACGAACTCTCCCGGACCGTATTCCTCGAACACGCCGTGTGGCTCGTAGAACCAGTGGAGCGTTTCGCTTTGTCGGCGCCAAAACGCTTCGGGGTGGTTGATGCTCTCTTCATAGATGCTCTTGTATTGTTCGATGCCAGTGATTCGGTTACGGGATGCCAAGTCGGGTAGCGTCAGTGTCATCGGTTCACCTTTCGGCTCTTCTAGCCTCAAACCAAGGATCTTGAAAACGGCCTCCCCCAGGAAGCGGACGTGGCGTTTCAGGTGTATAGCAGCCGCCGATGGCCGTGAGTCGTTCGAGGGTATTCTTCAGCTATGCGTTTCGTCCCCTCTTTCTGCTGGCGACGCTCTACGCGCTGATCGCGGTTCCTGTGTGGGTGTTTGCGTGGATTGGCTGGCTGCCATTGCCCACCATCGCTGGCGGCAATCCGATCTGGTGGCACGCACATGAGATGCTCTTCGGGTTTGCGGGCGCTGCGGTCGGTGGGTTCCTGCTGACTGCCGTTGCGACATGGACCGGGCGGCCACCGGTTGCAGGCGGTCCGCTCGTGGGGCTGGCGCTCCTGTGGCTCAACGCACGGCTGCTCCTCTTCATGCCGGGGGCAGCAGTAGGGTGGGTGGTGCCCGCCGCAGCCACGGCTGACCTCGGCTACGACTTGTTGCTCCTCGCCTTGATGAGCCGTGAGGTAATCTCGGTGCGCAACCATAGGAACTACAAAGTGCTCTTCCTGTTGGTATTGCTGACGGCTGCGAACGCCGCGTTCTACGTCGGCATCGCGGGGAGGGCGCGTTGGGTCGATCCTGCGCTGCTCTCCGCACTCTGGGTCTTCGTCCTGCTCATTTCGGTCATTGGGGGGCGTGTGGTCCCCGCATTCACACGAAATTGGCTTCGTCTTCATGGCCGGCAACGACCGGACCTCAAGCCCGGGGCACCGCCTTCGTTCGATCGCGTCGATCTCGCTGCAACCGTTCTGCTCGTCCTCTTCGCCTCTTTCACCCTGCTCCCTATACCCCCGACGGTCACCGCATTGACGGGCCTGCTCTCGGGGCTGCTGTTGTTGGCGCGCGTCGCCCGATGGCAGGGCTTCCGAGCCAAGGGAGATCCAATGGTGTGGATCCTCCACGTCGCATTCCTTTGGATACCGATCGGCGTCCTCCTGTTGTCCGGCGCTGCGCTCGGTTGGTGGCCAGGAAGCGCGGGCGTTCATGCGCTCACCACCGGCGCGATCGCCACCATGATTGTCGCCATCGCGAGCCGTGCGGCGTTGGGCCATACCGGGAGGCCCCTTCAGAGCAATCCGGTGCTCAACCTGGGCTACGCGATGATCACCTTGGCTGCGGTGCTGCGGGTGATGGTCGTTGCGGTCCCCGATGCGCGCACGATACTCTTGCTATCCGCCGCCAGTTGGTGGCTTGGCTTTGCATGCTTTGCCTGGCGCTATGTGCCGATCTTGGTGCAGCCCCCGCTCGAGCGGCGATGGCCCGTCCAGCCTGGCTGACCCATGGCACCAAGGATTCCAGTGTCGTATTTACGACCGCGAAACAATTCAGAAACAATTGAGGCGTACACCGTTCTGCAGCAGGCGGTTCTGGTTGGGCTGCTCGAAGTTCGGAGGTCCCATGAAGAAGGTCGAAGCCATTATCAAGCCTTTCAAGCTCGATGAGGTGAAGGATGCCCTCAACGAGGTAGGCATCAAGGGCATGACCGTGACGGAGGTCAAAGGGTTTGGCCGTACGGGCGGCAAGCGAGAGGTTTATCGGGGGTCCGCATACGTGGTCGACTTCGTTCCCAAAGTGAAAGTGGAGATCGTGGTTCCTGACTCCTTGGTGGTCTCGGTGATCGAAGCAGTCGAGAGTGCGGCCAAGACCGGCCGGATCGGCGACGGCAAGATCTTCGTGACCCCCATCGAGGAATCCGTCCGAATTCGAACGGGCGAGCGCGGCGAAGCTGCGGTTTAGGCCTGAACCCCATACGTTTGACGGGGCGCGGCCGGGTCGGATACCCTTTCCCGACAGCACCGGTTCATGGGGATGAGTGCTTCACGATTGGCCGCGCAGACGGTCCGTGCTCTGCCGCGCAAGCGTTTGAGCAGGGCGCTCGGCAGGCTTGCGGCCTCGAGGGCGCCTCAATCGTTGGTCCGGGCGGCCATTTCCGCGTTCGTGAAGGCTTACGACGTCGATCTGAGCGAGGTCGACGTGCCATCCGAGGGGTTTCGGACCTTCGATGACTTCTTTACGCGCAAGCTCCTGAACGGCGCCCGGGTGATCGACCCCAACCCGAGGGCCTTAGTTTCCCCGGCGGATGGGCGGATCGAGGATCTCGGCCAGATCACCACCGGGGGCGAGTTGCTCGTGAAAGGCCAAACCTATTCGGCCGCTGATCTGCTCGATGATCCCTCGGCGGCTGCCCTCTATGAAGGGGGGCGCTACTTCATCGTCTACCTCTCGCCCCGCGATTACCACCGCGTACACGCGCCGACATGTGGAGACGTCCAGTACGTCCGGTACGTGCCGGGGACTTTGTTCCCCGTGAACCGGATCGGGACCGATCATATCCCTGGGCTTTTCGCAAGGAACGAACGGCTTGCTATTGTGCAGGAAAGCGTGGTTCACGGTGTTGTGACCACGATCATGGTGGGGGCGATCGGTGTGGGACGCATCGGGTTGAGCTTTGACGATTTGCAGACGAACCGCGGGGACGCTCCGGGTGTGCGCAGTTATGCCGATTCGCCTATTTCGCGAGAACGAGGCGCAGAGCTCGGCGTCTTCCACATGGGCTCGACTGCAGTCGTGATGACGCCGCCGGCATGTGTGCTCGAGGTGGCAGCAGAGGCCGGTGCGTCGATTCGGATGGGCGCGGCCATGGCCGTCGGGGGTGTCGATGAGCGGTGACCCGGCCGACAAGCCCGAAGAGTCGGCGACGCCTCCGCACTCGTTTGCCTCGCGCAGCAGGCGGGCGCTTCGTGTGCCGATCACCGACATCCCGCGCGCAAAGTTGCTGGACGACTCGGTTGCGATTCCTGGTCACGACAATGGCAATCGTGTGAGCGGTCCGGACGAAGACGACGATTGGAATCAACCTTCCGGGGTGACCGCCGCCGTCGAGCCCGATCGCGACCCGACCGAGCCTTGCCTTCGAACCGAACCCGACCCGCTCGGCTCCGAGCCCCCCGACGATGCCGCTGACATGTCGGATCCCTCGATCGATGTGAGCTTCAGCGACCCACCGCAGCTGAGGGTCAGCGACGCGTCGACCGATGTGACGTCAGCGCCTGCGCCGGCGCTAGAGAGCAACCCGCCGGCTGAAGGGCGGTACAGCGAGCCGCCCGAGGAGCTCTTTCTCGACGATGCCGACGTGCTTTCGCGAAGCGACCTCGCACCGCCGCTCGTGGCCGCAGGGGATATCTTGATCCCGATCCCGAAGCCGCCCCCGCCTCCGGTCGAATCCACCGAGGCCGGGCCGCTCGAGGTGGAGTGCGACGAACATGGACCTTGGTACGAGCGCTTCTTCGGCCAGCACTATCTCCGGACGGTGCGGACGCCGACGCCCAAGGAAGTGGCTCTCGAATGCGACTTCATCGAGCAAGCCCTGCGCGTTTCCGCTGGCTCCCGCGTGCTCGACGTCGGATGCGGCCTTGGCGTGCAGACCGTCGAGCTGGCGTCTCGTGGGTATCACTTGGTAGGCCTCGACATCTCGCCGACCATGATCTCGCGCGCCTACGACGAAGCCGAAGACCGGGGATTGCAAATCGACTTCGTTCGTGGTGACATGCGCGACATTACCTTCGAAGAACCTTTCGACGCGCTTCTTTGCTGGGGCACCACTTTTGGTTACTTCACCGACGAGGAAAACGAGCTCGCGCTTCGCCAGTTCCACCAGATGCTCAAGCCGGAAGGCAAGCTCCTCCTCGAAGTCGTCAACCGCGACTTCATGATAGGCTCACAACCGAACCAAGTGTGGTTCGAGGTCGACGGCGCCGTATGCATGGAAGAAACCGATTTCGACTATGTGACCTCGCGTCTGCGGGTAAAACGTCGCGTCGCCAGCCACGACGGACAAGAGCGCGACCGACTCTACTCGATCCGCCTTTACGCCCTCCACGAGATCCGCGCGATGTTCGAGCGAAATGGTTTTCGCGTCGACGAGGTCAGCGGCCGAGAGGCCACCCATGGCGTGTTCTTCGGCGTCGACTCCCCAAAGATGATCATCCGCGCCGAGCGCCTGTCCGGTCCATTCTCCACCGAAGTGAACACGCCCCCGCCACCCGTCCCCAAGGGCGCCCTAAGCGAAGTCCCGCCGGACGACTTGCCCTAGCGGGGAGCCACTTCCGAGGGCCCTGATGACGATCGAATCGCTCATCCGTCCGCTGACGATCCTCACCGTGTTCGGCCTGCTGATGTCGGTGGGATTGAGAACCAGCGTCAGCGAGATCGTGGAGGCGACGCGCAACCTCCCTCTCCTCGGGCGCTCGATGCTCGCGAACCTCGTCCTTTCGCCGCTGGCGATCCTCGGTCTCACGTTGCTCTTCGGTCTGTCCACGCCGATCGCGATCGGGATGATGCTCATGGCGGCGGCTCCGTTCGCACCGATGGCTCCCGCCTTTGTGGGCATCGCCAAGGGCGACCTCCACGTCGCTGCAGGGCACACCGTCATCTACAGCATTCTGGCGGTGGTCGTTACCCCGGTGTTGTGCCGTGTGCTGTTCATCGCTTTACCGGATGCTGGGGCGGTCGAATTCAATATCGTCGCCTTGATCCTGTCCCTGTTGGTCACCGTATTTCTTCCTTTGGTGATCGGACTCAGCATTCGTTCCCTTTCCCCAGCGCTCGCAGCGCGACTTCAGCGCCCGGTGAGCCTTGGCGCGCTAGGGATTCTCCTGGTGGCGGTCGTCCTGATCTTGGTCGATCAGCTGGGAGCGTTGTCGGGGCTTGGGTGGAGGGTATTCGCGGCGATGATCTTGAGCACGGAGGTCGCGCTCGTGATCGGCTTCGTCCTGGGCGGCCCCGGCGTACCCACTCGGCGCTCGATCGGGCTTGGCACCGCAATGCGGAACATGGGGATAGCGATCCTCATCGCCACCGGCAGCTTCGCGGATAGCCCCACCCTCGTTGCGGTGCTCGCGTATACCCTGGTAGTGATCATCCTGGGGCTCGCGCACTCGGCGTTTTGGTCCCGTCGCCCGGTCCGATCGAATACGGGACTGTGCCCGTAGCGCCACAGTGGGTGTGAACTTTTGGCACGAAACTCCGAGTCTGGGGCCAAACCACAGGACAACAGCGTGGTACGACTCTTGCTTATTGTGTGGACCAAAGATGCCCCATTACGGCGAAAAGAAGGTCCGTCCGAGCTTGTCGGTCGTCCGCGAGCGACTCGTGCTGTGGATGTGGAAGCACGGCTGGGTGTCTCGGCCGCTGTGACGCTAGACCGGCCCGGGCACGACGGCATCTCGCAGTTGTTCGCCGAGGAACTTCGCTTGCGGATCGATGAGGATGGACGATGCGGCGCCACCGCCGAGATAGCCGCGCAACAGGAAGTTGACCGAATGCACGTTGGGCAGCGCGTACCGTTCGATCGCTCCGTCGAAGGGTTCGGGCAGGTTCTCCCGGAGCCATTCTTTCGTGAGAACGCTTAGCATCCATTCATAGTGCGCCGGGTCGCGAACCCAGAAACCCACGTTCGCGTCGCCGCCCTTGTCCCCAGAGCGCGCACCACAGAGCTCGCCCAATCGATTGGGCACGCCGTGCGCTGCCGTCGTCGTCTCGCGGTCGGGCGCCGGCAAGGGCGCCGGTTTGCCAAGGGTTGGCGGGCATGGATGTGCGGTTTTCTTTCCGGCCACTTCTACGGTGGTCGCGACGAGGTTGCGCGGAACGGTTGTCGACCACACGCCTCCGCAGCCGCTCGCGTCTCGTGGGGGCGCGGCAAGGGAGATGCCCGGCACGCTAGCGAGCACCAGCTCGACCGCGGAATTGCTGAACGCGCGGCCGACGTGGTCACGATCGAGGCTGCGGGCAGCTAGCCGAACCCAACATCGTTTCTTGTCGTCGACGAAGCGATCGGTCCGCGTGTCGGCGAAGGCGTCTTTGCCGCCCGCCGTTTCCCAGAAGAGCTCTTCAAAGGCGTCGACTTTGCGATCGATATCCCCGCCGCCGATGATCGCTTCGACAGAGTTGCGAAAGCCTGCGGGGTAGTGAACGATTGCTTTCAGCGTATCGGGTGGGGGCGAGCCTCGTGCCCCGGTCACCCGGACCCTATCGGTGCCCGCGTCCTGTAGACATACGGAATCGAAGTGTGCCGTCACGTCGGGGGTCAGGTAGGCGGGCGATCCGATCTCGTAGAGGAGTTGAGCGAGGACGGTTTCGCGAGTGACGGCGCCTCCGGTTCCGGGATGCTTGGTCACGACGAAATCACCCGAGGCGTCGATTTCTACGATCGGCATGCCCATGTGGCGCAGCGAACCGATCTCATCGAAGAACGCGAAGTTGCCCCCGGACACCTGGGTGCTGCACTCGATGAGATGCCCCGCAACGATGCCGGCGCTCAGCCTGTCCCAATCGTCCAGAGCCCAGCCGAACTTCCAGGCCGCCGGGCCCAGCACCAAGGCAGAGTCGGTGACGCGCCCGGTGACGACGACGTCGGCATCGCTCTGAAGGGCCTCCACCACGCCCCAAGCGCCTAGATACGCGTTTGCAGCGACGATCGGCGCGGCAAGCTCTGAGATCGGAGCACCGGTCTCGGCCCTAGGAAAGGTCCAACCCGCCTCGCGAATTCGGTCTAGCTCCGGCAACAGGTTGTCGCCCTCGACCACGGCCACGCTGGGGTTCAGTCCTGCTGCGGAAGCCACGTCGCCGAGCGCGTCGGCACAGCCCCCTGGGTTGAGGCCGCCTGCATTCACCACGACTTTAATACCGCGGTCGAGGCAGGTTCCAAGCACGTCGCCCATGTGATCGATGAAGGTGGACGCGTAGCCGCGCGACGCGTCACGCATGCGCTGACGTGCAAGGATCAACATCGTCGTTTCGGCTAGGTAGTCCCCCGTGAGAACGTCGAGCTCCCCGCCTTCGATCAGTTCGCGGGCCGCGGTTCTGCGGTCGCCGAAGTAGCCGCTACAGTTGCCAATGCGTAAGACAGTCATGCGATGGCGGGAAGCCTAGCAGGGGTCTCGAATCCGTGCCGGGTTTCGCCAGATAGCCGAGGGGGGAGCGTGTCCCCTACTCAACGCCTGTGCCCGAGAACGCATCGGCGCGGGTGGCGATGGCGTCGGCGAGGTGTTGCATCGATGCGCGCACTCTAGCGGTGCGACGAAGGTCGGCGTGGGTGAGCACCCACATTCCGTAGTGGAACATCGGGAGCTCAGGTGAGAGCCTTCGAAGGCACGGCTCAGGATCTCCGATGAAGCAGGGAAGGAAGCTCACTCCGATGCCCGCCTTGCAGAGCTCGAATAAAGTCATTTCGTTGTCCGCTCGCGCGCGGATCCGAGAGTCGGCTACGTGCTCGCGGAGCCAGCGCTCCGGCTTGAAAAAGCGATAGTGCTCGTCCCAGGCAAGCCAAGGATAGGTGTCGATCGCGCAAGGCTCCAGCGAATCTAGAAGCGTGTGGTGTCCGTACGCCGCGGCGCCGAACTTGGCGACCTCACGCCCGACCAGTACCTCAGGCGGGGTGTCGGTGACGCGCACGGCGATATCCGCTTCGCGCTTCGTCAGGTTCGCTAGCTCGAGACTGGTTGAAAGCTCGATCTTGATTTCGGGATAGCTCTCGCTGAGCTCCGCAAAGGCAGGGGCCAGGGTGGTGACGATCGATGCGGCGATTGCGACTCGCACGGTTCCGCGAAGCTGAACGTCGCGTCCGGTCACGCGTCGGCTGAGCGCATGCACCTCGGTCTCCATGCGAAGCGCGGTCTCGACCAGGTCGGCGCCTGCCGCCGTCGTGACCCAGCTCCGCCCATCCCGATCGAACAGGCGCACCCCGAGGTCCTCGGTGATCTCCGCTAGGTGTCGAGAGACGGTGGCGTGGTTGACCCCTAGCGCTTCGCCTGCCCCACGCAGCGATCCTGCGCGTGATACGGCCAGCACGAATCGAAGATCATCCCAGTCGAGTTCCATCGGATAGAAATTGCACCATAAAAGTGCAAAAATGCAAGTAACCGTTGCGAATAATATCCGTATGGTGCTCCTGAAAGGAAAACAGCCATGACGAACATCAAAGAACAATACGGTCCTTGGGCGCTGGTGACGGGGGCCTCCTCTGGAATAGGCACCGAGTTCGCGAGGCAACTCGCTGCCGAAGGGCTCAACCTGGTGCTGGTAGCGCGCCGCGAGGAGGCGCTTCACGAGCTTGGGGACGAGCTCGAGCGAGACCACCATGTCGAAACCTTCGTCGTGGCGCAGGACCTGGCCAACGAGGGTGCGGCTGCCACCGTCCTCGACGCGGTTGCCGATCTCGACATCGGCCTGGTCGTCTCGAATGCGGGCGCAGGCAAGATGGGGGGCTTCCTGCAGAACAGGAGCGCCGACCTTCGTAACATGTTGATGCTCAACGTGATCACGCAGATGGAGCTCAGTCACGGGTTCGCGACTCGGCTCGCCTCACGCGGCCGTCGCGGTGGACTCCTCCTATTGTCGTCGACCTCGGCCCTTCAGCCGGTGCCGCTCGGTGCGAACTACGCAGCCGCCAAGTCGTACATTTTGAACCTAGGCGAAGCCCTCCATAGCGAGCTCGGGCCCCTCGGTATCGATGTCTCGGTCCTGGTGCCCGGCCCGACCAAAACGCCGGGGCTCCTCGAGCGCGATGACGTCGACTTCAGCGTGATGCCGCTGCCACCGATGGAGGTCAGCGATGTGGTGCGCGAAGGGTTGACCGCGTTGGTCGCCAAGAAGCGCTCGCGCGTGCCCGGCCTCATGAATCGCCTCATGGCTGCGCTCACCCCACGGTCGCTGGCGATCCCGATGTGGGGATCGCTGCTGCGGAAGGGCCTTGCGCCCCGACTGCTTCCCACGAATCCGGCACAGTAAACAGCGCCACCCCGTAAAGCGACTTCGTCGCCACGGGGCCTGGCACTGGT
>CAXMND010000064.1:0-97975 GCA_964194675.1 uncultured Coxiellaceae bacterium
TGGGGTTAGCTAGGCGATAGTGTGGGGGCGGTGGGGTGGGACCCATTGCCCGCCGAAGGCGCCCGGTGGTGAGAGGACCTTCTACCGCCCACCACCGCGGATCAGGGTCAACATCGGCTTCGGTGCATAGCCGGCGAGGTAGCCGCTTTCCTCGGCGACGTAGACCCAGCCGCGCTCGTCGACGCGCATCAAGTCGGGGACGAGGTCGCAGGGGAGGCTTGCCGAGAGCCGGCTTCCGTCGGCCGGTCGAATGACGTGGACGGACGACGCAGGGACGAAGAGGGCGCCTCCTCGAAGGACCGGCTCTAGGCGCCTCGGGATCTCATCAGCCAGAGCATCGGCAAGATTGGTAGACCATTGCACCTGGCCCGTGCGCACATCGAAGGCGCTGAGCTGGCCGAACGGCGCGTTGACGATCCAGGTATTGTCGATCGTCATGCCGGCGCCCCCGATGCCGAGGCCCGGGTCCTTCATGTCCCAGAGCTGTTTGCCGTCGTCGAGCGAATGCGCCGACAGCATGGCCTCCTCTCCTGCGGTGGAGATGAGCACGACATTGGCGGCGCTCGACGGGTCGGACGTGGGTGGGCCCTCGAGCTCGCGCTGCCACCGCGGTTGCCCGCTATAGAGGTCGATCGCATGGAGCGCGCCTTCCCGTCGGCCACGGACAGCGGCTGCCACGACCGTTTCGTCTTGGACTAACGGCTTGAACTGAAAGCAGCCTCGCTCGGAGAATCTCCAGACGTCTTCCCCGGTCGCGATGTCGATCGCGTGAATCGCCTCTTCGCCGCAGGTGACGAGGAGCACACGGCCGACCTTCGTCATTCGAAACTCGCCGCCCGTTCGTGACGCAAAGCGCCAGCGCGGCTCCCCGGTCCGGACGTCGATCGCCACCAGTCGGTGGCTGCCCTCGGTGATGACTGCGACCGGGGGGATGTTGCCTCCGCCGGCCATCAATCCGCTCGGCGGGCCGCCAATACGAGGCGTGATGTGTGTCGAGCAATAAGCCTCGCCGTCTTCGACGTTGCAGAGCTCGACCTCGCCGTCCGCCGACAACCGCATGAGCACCGAGCCCGCCATCAGGGTCGTCGAAGCTTGACCCGGGCGGGCCCAGAGCACTTTGCCGTCGTCCCTCGAGACCGCGACCACGTGGGTTTGAGTCGCGATGACCAGCCGGTCGCCGCACATGAACACCGAGTTGGCGTCGAGCCCCTCGAGGCAGATCCGCCATCGCTCGTCGAACTGGAGGGACGGCAACTTCTCGGCTTGCGTGGCGGGCGCGGCCTCCACCTCGTTGTGCATGCGAAGCCGGTCTGGGTCGAGGTTCACGAAGCTATCGGCGCTTCGGCGCGCCCGGATCTCCCGGCGCAACGCCCGAACCTCCTGTCGGAGCGCGCGCACGCGGAGGTTGCGGCTTTGCCCCCGGTCTGCGGCCACGAGGCTTCGAAGGAGGTCGCTTGCCAGCTTGAGGATCGGGAGCGCGGCTTCCGCGATCCCCAGAGAAGTCGCGGTGAGATCTCCATGGCCTTCGGAACACAGCTCGACGCTGACGAGTTGGTGCGACGACTTCCGCATCGCGATCTGAAAACCGCCTGCCCGCAGGCGCACGTGGGTCGGCCGGGAGCTATCCCAGGAATCGATGATAGTACGCACCGCCACGACCATTCGAAGCGCGGCCAGCATGATCGGACCCTGCACGAGGGACAGGCGGCGTCCGCGAATGAAGGCCCAGAGGTGACCCTCGAACAAAAGGGCGTGCACATCGGCCTGGGCGGACCGGCTCTGCGAAGAAGATGACGACGAGTAGATCGCCGCCTCGAATCCAAACGCCAGGGGCACTTCGGAAGACGGAGCATCGAGCTCTCCACCTCTTTGATTGACCGCGGCTATCGGGTCCGCTAGGTCGGGCGCAAGTTTGGTGGCGAGCGCCCGTTCGGCCACCCGAATGGCGATCTGCCTAGCTGTAGGGTCGAGCTCCTGGCTCGCCGTTGCGAGCATTGCCTGTGCACAGGTGTCTAGGAGCAACCTGAGTGGGACCGTGCGATCGAGCTGATAGACGACCGGGGCGCTGGCCGTGCCGTAGCAACTCACCAACACCGAGTCCCCGCGTCGAACCAATGCGTATTCGATCGCAGAGGAAGCCAGTGGCAGGAGGACTTTGCGTTTTGCGCCGATCGCGAGGGCTGCCGTGGCGGCGGTCAGCTCGGCGAGAGTGGGGACCTCGACGTCGAGCTCTCCCCCGAGCAGGAGCCGGGGAACGCCCGAATTCGCGCGTTTTTCCGCGTATGAGACCGATTCGTCCAAGTGCACGACCATGCTGGTTTTCCAACGCGAGCTGGAAAGAAAATGGTACTTGGGTCGTTCGACGCGGATCCAAAAAAAGGCGTCCTTTCCTTTATGTTGACAGCAGGGTTCGGCGGTGACTGAAGACGCGAAACAGTGGGTTGCGGTGACTGTCTTGGTGTTCCGTGATGATCACGTGTTGGCGATGCAACGCGCGTCCACCGAGGTGGCGGGCGCAGGTCTCTGGGAGGGGATCTCGGGAAGAGTCGAAGCCGACGAAGATCCGCTTGCTGCCGCCGAACGCGAAGTGCTCGAGGAGAGTGGCCTCCGCGTGCGTATTCGACCTCGGCCTGTCGATACCTATGCGGCGCGTCGCCATGGCGAGCCGATGACTGTGATCGTGTTTCGCGCGGAGCACGAAGCTGGCGAAGTCGTCCTGTCCGAGGAGCACGATGCTTTCCGTTGGTGCGCCCTCGACGAGCTCACCGAGCTGGGTGTGCCTGGCCGACTGATCGAAGCCGTGCATCGCGCGTGGAGGATCGTCTAGACGGCCCGTTCAGAAGCCGCTTCATCGCGGCATCGAATCTTGCGATGGAGTGATGGTGAGCGAGATAGGCGAGGGCGTCGGATCGGAGGCGATCGGCGAGAACTTGGTCACTGAGCACGCGGTTGGCCGCTTCGGCCAGGGCCTGTGGGTCGTCGTCCGGGACGCAAACACACGCCGCGTCGATCGGGAGGCCCGCCGTGGCTCGCTTCATTGTGATCACCGGAAGCGCGCGGGCAAACGCGTCGAGCATCTTGATCGGCAGACCGCCCATGGTGCGACGCGGGATCCAGGTAAAATCGGCAGCGGCGTGTGCCAGTCGACGCGCTCGGTCACCGGCCAATCGGCGGAAGTGGACGGCGCCCCGGAGCCCCGCCCGGGTAGCTCGGAGGCGAGCTGGGGCCGGGTCGGATTCGGTGGCGATCAGGAGCCGGGCGCTCGGGTGGACGTCACGCAGGGCGCCGAGTGCGGGGATCAAGTCTTCCCAGCCCTGGTAGCGATCGAGGTTTCCCGCGTAGAGGCAAACGGGGCCCTCGGCTGGGAGTCCAAGCGCCCGTCTTGCCTCGCGTGGGATGGGGGCGCCGCCGTTGGACCGGGGCCATGGGACGGGCAGATACGTCGTGCATTCGCGGAGCAGCATCGATAGCGAGGGAGCGACGGCAGCTACGCCGGCGGCCTGTCGACACACCCACGCCTCGAAGTGCTGCGCGACAGCCGCGATCGGAGATTCGAGGAGCCGGGGAAAATAGATCGGCAGCTCGTGTTCGAGCGACGTGTGCGCGACGTAATAGACCGGGCCGACCCGAGCGGCGAGCACAGCAAGGGCTGCTTCGATGTGATGCGCGACGATCGCTTCTGGCTTCAATCGTTTACAGAGACGGCCCGTCTCGACGATGCACCGCGCGTCGAGGGCGAGCTTACCCAGCGAAGGTCCCGAACGCAGTGAACGAACCCTCGGGCAGTCCGAGATGCGATCGATCGGGTAGGGCGCGTCGAGCCCATGCGCGCCCTGCGCGTAGGTCAGCAGGTGGACCGGCCGGCCCAGCTCCGAGGATGCGCGAAGCATCGAAGCCAGCGCGGCCTGCGTCCCTTGGTAGGTCGGAAAGGGGAGGCAGGCGACGTGGAGGACGGTCATTCGACGTACCCTAGGGCGCGCAATCGAGCCTCGACGACTGCCTCGTTTCCGCGGACGCCAGACTTGTGCGGGACAGCGTCGGGAAGCGCTCTAGCCGTGTCCGACGCATCGAGCGCTTCCCACAACACGCGTCCTCGGAACGAGGACGGCACCGAGATTCCGAGGCGCGCGAGGAGGGTTGCGGTCATGTCCGCGATATGAGCGTCGATCCGCCCGACCGAAGGCACAGCTGGGCCCGCGATCGCCATGAAACCATGAGAGCGATGACTGCCCGGGAGGCTTCGGCCCTTCTTTCCGGGCTTCTCCCGATCGGTGAGGATGCGCCACGGATCGTGCCCCGGGGGGGCGCTCGCGCTTGGCATCAGGTTGTACGAGTAGTTGTCGTCGAGATGGAGATCGAGAAGCAGGTCCGGCGCGCGCTCGAGGTAGGGGCCGTCGAATAGCTCCTCGCGGCGCACGACGTCGCGAAAGACCGGCCGACCCGTCCACGGGTCGCGAACCCCGAGCAACGCCGCGCGAATCTGCAGGATCTTTTCGTGCCTCTCGTTCGGGTGCACCGTTCCTTTCGGCTCGCGACCGGCGATATTGAGGTAGATGCCGGGGAAATAGTTGAGCTCGTCGCTGAATGCGATCGTGTTCTCCATGTCGATCGCGCCGAAGCGCACGTTGGATTCGAGTTGATTCGGGAGCCAACTGTTTGCGGCGCGAAACACACGCTCGCGAAGGCGGGGCGGAAAGCGTCGCAAGGCAAGCTCTTTGAGCCGAGCTCCCCCGCGCCGGCTTCGGGTCTTGAATGACAGCAGCCCGTGTTCGGCTAACAAGCGGTTCAGGAACAGGACTTTGTCGGAGGAACCCCCCGACCCATGGTCGCTGAGCAGTGTCACCTCGGTCTGGCTGCCCGCCGCTTCGATCAAGCGCCCCACGGTCTCGTCGAGCGCCTGGTACACGCGCAGCAGACCCGCCCGTTGGTCGCTCGAGACGCGTTTCGGTCTTCTCGGTGACCTCGGGTCGTGGTGAGCCCAAAGGTAGTGCGATGCCGTGTCGCTTTCGCCGAAGTAGACGGCAAAGACGTCCCAGTCTTGCCGGCTGAGCAGCCACCGCGCCCATCGTTCCTTTCGAGTCACCCGCCGTACCAGCGCGTTGGGCAGATCGTCGATCCAACCCGGCGCGTCTGTCCGAAATTCGTCGACGTCATCGAAGGTCGGAATGCCGAACCGCGCCACTGTTTCGTCGTAGAGGGACGCGGGCCACATGAAGGAACGATCCGCCTCGAAAGCAACCGGGGCATCCCAGCCGCTGACGAACACGCCCCGCTCGAGCTCTTCGGGTGGCCAGGTCGCCGGGAAGCTCAAGCAAGCGCAGCGCAGCCCGAGTCGGTCGAGTCGTTGAAAAACCGTGGGCGCCTCGCGGGCCGTGCCCGCAGTGAACCGCACTTGGTATCCACGCCGCGTCGTAAAATCAAAGACCCCGTGTTGCCCCGGGTCGAGACCGGTCAAGAAGGTCGTCCAGTTGGGCAGAGTGGCAGGGGGCTGGACCGATTCGAGCGCGGCGTAGGCCCCGCGACCCATCACGTGGTGGAGGTTGGGAAGGCACTCGGCGCCGAACTGCTCCACCACCCCGAGGTCGAGCCCATCGAGACCAATCACGAGCGCCCGAGCAGACACGAGCGGAGTCTAGCAGCGTCAGCGCCAGCGCCAGCGCCAGCGCCAGCGCCAGCGCCAGCGCCAGTGCCAGCGCCAGCCCCAGTGCCAGTGCCAGTGCCAGCGCCAGCGCCAGTGTCAGCGCCAGCGCCAGCGCCAGTGCCAGCGCCAGCGCCAGTGCCAGCGCCAGTGCCAGTGCCAGTGCCAGCGCCAGCGTCAGCGTTCAGCGTTCAGCGCCAGCGCCAGCGCCAGTGCCAGTGCCAGTGTCAGCGTCAGCGCCCGCGCCGGGTCCAGTCTCTTCCCAGGATGCCGGGGGGTCTCTCTATGCCGAATACGCTCAGGATCGTCGGCGTGACATCGTAGATCTCCGCGTCCTCGACTCGCCCACGGGCCGGCACTCCTCCGCCGCTCATGATGAAGATCCCATTCCAGTCGTGATTGCAGGTATCAGCTCCCGTGTCGTTTTCCGTGAGGGTCAAGCGACCGTGCCCGACCGATCCGATCGCGCGAAGCGCAAGGTCATCGAAGTAGACCATCAGGTCGGGGGGGAAACCGCGCGTCCGCCGGTAGTGCTCCTCGGGATCGTGGACCCGGGTGGGAACTTCGTTGCTCTCATCGTCGTGCAGAGCTCCTAGCTCGCGCTGCAACTGCTTCTTGAGGGCTGTTGCCTCGCGGGGTGACACTCGTCCTACCGGCTCACGGCCAGCCACGTTCAAAAAGATTCGCCCATAGTAGCCGCCCTCTGCCCATGCCACCGTCTGAGGCCAGTCGATTCGGTCGTGGGTGAGTGCGGACGCGGCGGACGGAGCGTCCTTCAGCACCAGGTACCCTCGCCGGATCAACCATTCATTGATGCAAAAGCCGCCGTGCATCGCCCGCGCGCCGTGGTCGCTCACCACGAGGAAAGTCGTGTCGTTGCCTGCGATCTCTCGCAGCTTTCCGATCTGCGCGTCGAGCAGGGAGTAGTACCTGCGTCCCGAATCGACCCATCGGTTGCCCGGCTCGTGCCTTGGGTGCTGCGGATCGATGTGGCGCCAGAAGGCGTGATGGAAGCGGTCGACCCCTATCTCGACCATCATCATGAAGTCTGGGTTCTTCTCGACCCATATGTATTCGGCGATGCCGAAGTGTTGTTGGGTCACCGCGTAGATCTCCTCATGGATGCGCTCGAGGTCGTCCGCTCGGAAGTTCTCGACGTCCGGCCTGTACGGGCCAAAACGTTCCTCGATCTCCGTAGCCAAGGACTGCGGAAAGCACCAGGGGGCTTTCTCGCCCGGCCACATGAAGCCGGAGATCATCTCTCCCCGGACCGGGCTCGGCGGTGACGTCATGGGAACGAACAACGGAGCCACCCGGAAACCATGGTCGCCCAGCCAGTCCCATACTCGTTTCACGTGTACATCCCCGCCGTTGGCGAGTCGCAAGCCAGTCTCTCCGACGATCCGATTTCGGAAGCCATAGAGCCCGAGCTCTCCCGGATCTCTCCCGGACATCATGCACGTCCACGCTGGCACCGTGATCGGAGGCTCCGAGCTCCGGAGCGGCCCCCAAGTGCCCCCTTCGATCAACGCCCACAGATTCGGCATCGCGTCTCGATAACGATCGAACACCAATGTCGGCGCTGCACAGTCGAGCCCAACGACGATCATCCGTGGCTTGCCCATCAACCGCGCACTTAGCCCCTACCGAGAGGTTGCGGTCCCCCTTTTTAGGGGTGCACGGATTCGCGCTTGGAGGGGGCTGCCGTCGCGTCGGCGGCCTCGTAGATGGTGCGCTCTAGGTGGGTGAGCTCAAAAGGCTTTTCAATTCGCAGGTTTGGGACCCGTTGAAGAAAGTCTCGGGCGCGCTGTGTGAAGGCGCCGCCGGTCATGAACACGATCCGCTCGTGCATTGGAGTGGCCCGTTGCAGGGCCGCCCGATAGACGTCCATTCCGGTCATCTCTGGCATGATCAGGTCGCAGAGGATCACGTCGTACGCGTGCTCGCCCATCAGCGCGACCGCCTGTCGACCGTCGTGCGCGATCGTGACCTCGTGCTCCACAAGTGCCTTTTGGATCAATCTCGCGATAACCGGCTCGTCATCGACCACCAACACATTCAGGCTTCGACCCGAAGCGCGTCGAATGGCGGTGATCGATGGCGCCGGAGCTGAGAGCGGTCGTGGTGACCGCGCGGTTCGCTTCAAGACTACGCGCACGACTGCGCCCTGCCCGGGATGACTCTGAATCTCGATCGTTCCTTCGAGCGAGTGCACGATTCGCCTGCAAATCGAAAGCCCGAGACCCGTACCGCGGCCAGCTGGCTTGGTCGTCACGAATGGGTCGAACACGCGCCGCAAGAGCTGTGCGGAGATTCCAGGCCCGGTGTCCTGCACTTCGATGCAGACGCGGTCGTTCTCGATGCTACGTGCGCGGACGGTGATCGTATTCCGCGAAAGATCGCCGGTCTCGATAGCCTGCGCCGCGTTTACGATCAAATTGAGGAAAACTTGGCCGATCCGTGTCTTCGACCCCCGCGTGTAGAGTGTCCCCTCCTCGTACTCACGTACGATCGTCGCGCGATGTTGCACCTCGGGCTGCGACATCCGGATCGCGCCATCGAGGATCCGTTTCAGATCGACGACCTCGGTTTCTGCGGCATCCCATCCATGTGATAACTCCGTAATTTCATTTGCAATTACGCGAATTCGATCCGCGCCTTCGTACGCCTCGCGAACCAGCTCGGCTGCCTCTTCGGAGAGCCCCGTGCTCGCGTCGCGCAGCGAGCGAAGATGGTTCCACACGAAAGTCAGGGGGTTTTTGATCTCGTGAATGATGCTCGCGGTCAGCGTTCCGATCGCCGACATTCGCTCCGAAAGAAGAAGTCGCTGTTGGAGCTCGCGCTCGCCGGTCATATCGACGACGGACACGATCGCTCGCTCGAACTTGCCCGCCTCGGTGGGCACGAAGCGCCAATGTACACGGATGTCGCGCGGTTCTAGGGCGCATGTCGTGATCGCGGTTTCGAGATGCACATCTGTCTCGTTTCGAAATGCAGCGAGAAGCACGCGAAGGAAATCAGCCTTCGACTCTGCGGTGAGCAGCTCGGGCATGCGACGTACGCACTCTTCCTCGCTCGAGGCGCCGACGAGCGCGATGGCGCCGGCACTCACTCTTCGAACGCGAGTTCGTTTCAAGCACACCGAGAGAGCATTCGGGTCGTTTCTCACCAACTGCTTGAACTCGGCCGCATCATGGCACCCTTGTGCATCGATCCACGAGAGGACTTCCGAAAAGTCGAGATCCCAGACCGCGCTCGGGAGCAGCGCCCACACATCGTCGTCACGCGGTGTGGGCGGGTTTTTGGACTGACGTAGAAGGCGAACCATTGGCTTGCTCGATTCCGGATCGTAGCGAACAGGCGCCGTCGCTCCCAAAAGCTCGCAGAGTCAGGGCTCTGCACCGAAGCTCGGCTCGACGGCCCGCAGGAGGCGGCGGAGGTCCCGGCGAATGGCCTCATTGCCGATACGCGCCGCCATCCGGTTCCCGCCAGGCACGCGGCGCCGCAGCCTCTCGAGAGGCCTGATGATCGCTCGAGCTGGGTACTCCGCGTACTGCCAAAGGTCATCGGGGAGGCCAAGGTCGTCGGCGATCTCCGGTCCGTTGAGCGCCCGTGCCAAGCCATGATGAAAACCGGTGACGAAGCGCGCGATCCAACTACGCGTCTTCCCAGGCGCATTCTTCCCAGGCACTTCCAGCAGTGCCTCTGCGAGCATCACCGAGTCTTCGTCCGGACCCGGCTGTACGAGATGGATCAAGTCGGCAATCCGCCTCGTTTTCGTTTCGCTTTGGAGCTGCGAGAGCAACCAAGGATCGACGCCGCTCAGATGGCCGCAGTAGCGCCATAGCGCCAGGACCGCGTCGACTTCCGACTCGGTGAGCTCGAACCCGAGTCGGCGTGCCCCGTCCATCATCAACAGCGAGAACTCGAGAAGGGTGCCGAACATGTCCGCTTGGTTGATCGGGAGTCCCCATTCATCGTTCCTCCACCGTTCGGACGCCAGACAGTCTTGACGAACGTACGCATGAATCAAGCGCACGCGCACAGTGATCTCACGGCCGAGGCCCCCGTGGCGCAGACCATTCACCTGTGTGGCTTCGCTCACGAACCGCGCTGTCTCCGCAAGTCGCCGTTGCGCGTTGTTTCGCAACTGCCCAGTCATGGCGAGGGGCTTCACCGCGGCGCTCGAGTGGTACCCGTTTAGCAACGACCAAGCACTGAGGATGATCATCCCAACCAACCCGAAGCGTTGATATGCAAGGGCTCCTCGGTTGATTTGCCCGAAGTCGACCCACGGCGGAGTCGCTTCAACCGCCTCGAAAAAGTCCCGGAGCTCGGGCGACGGCTCGTGGACGGTTGCGATCCCTCGGCGAAGGGCCTGTTCGAAAAGGGATTTGCCGGCCTTTCCTTCTGTTTGCAGCCAGTGTGCGAGTCGATCGGCAACCGGGTCGGATCGCGTGTAAAAGTTGGCGTACCGATCGGCGATGTCCCCAAAGAAATGGCTGGCCTGCCATCGTTGTCGATACCGAGATGGAACCACGTCAGGTCCCGTCCAGCCCCCCGCGTGCTTCGATCACGAGCTTCTGGACACGCTCGCGTGCCGTGACCGCT
This sequence comes from uncultured Coxiellaceae bacterium, assembly GCA_964194675.1. GTDB lineage: Bacteria > Myxococcota_A > Polyangia > Polyangiales > Houyiibacteriaceae > SG8-38. The sequence continues at coordinate 10,250 of CAXMND010000064.1, forward strand.
GCAGTTCGGGGATCGAGGTTCGGGGGCAGTGGCTCACCGACGTTTACTGAAACTCGAGTACCTGGCCGCTTGGCTATCCTGCCCAGGTGCCGAGCGAACGATTCACTTCCATACGGTACTGAGGGCGAGTACGCGAGCCCAACGGGCACGATCGGCACGCCCAGGGACCCCACAGCCGCGAACGCACCCGGCTGAAACTCATGAACCGCGTCTTCGGGAAACGTTCCTCCCTCGGGGAATGCCACGACGGTTCTCCCGTCGTGCAATCGTCTCCGCATCGCCCGCACGGCCGCGGCGCCGCTGTGACCGTCGTCTCGATCGACGAAGATAGTAGCACCGTGCCGGGCCATCCTTCCCAAGACGGGCCAGTCCGCGACGTCGTGTCGGCTGACCATCACAGGCCGGAACACGGAGAGCATCACGGCGATGTCGAGCGCACTTTGGTGGTTCGCTACGACGAGTACCCCTGACTCGGGCGCAAACGCACCGGTGACCGCAACCCTTGCGCCAAACACATCGAGAAGCCGTCTGACCAGGTAGTTGCAGTACGATTCGGCAAGCGGTTCGTGTCGCTCTTTGGGGACGAAAAGCCGGTTCATTTCGTAGGCGGCCAGGATCCCTGCGGAAAGCGAGACGAACGCCCCCGACCGATACGCGGCACGTATTGCGCTCATCTGCGAACCCCCCCACTTTGTGCTCGCGACCTTTGTCTTTTGGTGGCAGTCTCGATTTGTGACCGTGTCATTGGCACCAGGGTTTCTCGTTGCGTCCCCGTCGATGAAATGTCCATTTTTCAATCATACGCTGGTGTTGCTCATCGATCACGGCGACGAAGGCTCTTTCGGGTTCGTCGTCAATCGGCTGACTGACCTCGAGATGAGCGACGTGTTTCAGGAGGTCGGCGTCGATAGCCAAGCGGCCTCGAGGATCGACGCGCCCGTTCTTCTCGGGGGGCCGGTCTCTCCGGAGTCGGGGTGGATCCTCTATGATGCAGAGGGCGTGCCGCTGCCGAGCTCGGGGAGCACCATCGCGGTTGGCGCCCGCATTGCATGCAGCGCATCGCTGGAGCTTCTGCAACGGATCGCGCGCGGCGACGGTCCCGACACTTGTGCGATGATGCTGGGCTATTCGGGCTGGGGCGTGGGGCAGCTCGAGAGCGAGATGAAAGAGGGTTCCTGGATCCCGGTAGACCTCGACTACGAGCTCGTTTTCGAAACCCCGGTCGAAGCACGCTGGGACGCCGCCCTGGCAAGCCTCGGAATCGACCCGGCGCGCGTAGTCGACAGCCAAATAGCAATCGCCTGAGCTCGTCCCCGGCGAGCGACAAGTCCTAGGAAGAGTTGTAGCCCTAGGAGGAGTTGTAGTCCTAGGGGGAGTTGTGCTCCTACTCCGCGCTGGCACTGGCGCTGACCCTGACCCTGGGCTACCCCCCCCGGGCGATGTGGGTACGTTTCGCTAAGCCTGCCTTGTTCCTGTCTTTGGCGCTCGTTTTTGCTTGCGGCAGCGGTGGTGGCATCACGAAGAGCAAGAGCAAGGGCAGCGTGCTCAGGCGCGACGACGATGCGAGGACCGCATATGAAAGGGCGCTCCTCGACTTCCGGCGGGGAGACTGCCTAGGTGCGGAGCCTCTGTTTCGCGAGATCCGGACGGAGTTTCCTTACAGTCGCTTCGCGGCGCTCTCGGAGCTTCGCGTAGGGGATTGCCAGTTCAAAAACGAAGCCTATCCGGAGGCGATTCAGACCTATCGCCAGTTCGTTCGGATACGCCCCTCTCACAAGGAAATTCCGTACGCGCGATTTCGGATCGCCGAAGCCTATTACAATCAGATCCCCGGTGGCTGGTTCATGACGCCGCCGCGCTCCGAACGCGATCAGAGTGCTGCCAGGGATGCGCTGATTCAGCTTCGGCGGTTCGTGGTGGACTACCCCGACGATCAACGCGTACCCGAAGCCAACAAGCTCATGGAGAAGTGCATGAGTCTACTGGCCGCGCACGAGTTCTATGTGGCTCGCTTCTACTTGAAGCGAGATGCCTATCGCGGCACCATTTCGCGGCTCCGGGGCTTACTCGCCAGCTATCCAGGGAGCGAGGTGGAACCCGAGGCGCTTCTCCTGCTCGGCGAGGTCTACTTGAAGCTCCATGAGGTCGAGGCCGCCCGCCAGACATTGAACGAGCTCGTCCAACGCTTCCCCAAAACGGGCGAAGCCAAAAGAGCCCGAGGCATTCTCGGCAAGCTCGCCCAGGGCTGATCCCGGCTGATTTCTGGCCTCCGATCCGGCCGATCGCTACCTTCGGGCTCATGGCTCCTTGGGCTCAACAGATCTTGGACGCGGCAAACGAACACTACGTGCGTGCCGACTACCCACTCGCGCAACCGTATTATGAGAAGCTCGTACAGCAGGGCCTGCGGTACCCCGACGTTCTCAATCGACTCGGCGTCATCTACCACCTAGGCGGACGTCTCCCGGAGGCCCGATGGTGTTTCGAGCAAGCCTTGGAAGTGAACTCGGGCTATCTCGAAGCCGCTCTCAACCTCACGGTCACCTGCAATGAGCTCGGCGAGTACGGCTCCGGGGTCCGTTCGCTGAACCGGGCCCAACGCCACTCGGACTCTTCCAACGATGCCTATCGGCGCGGCAAGGTTGCCAATCTTCACCGGGAGCTGGCTCAGGCCTACATGGAGCTCGAGCGCCCCGAGGACGCGATGCACGAGTTTGGCCGCGCGCTTCGGCTCTGTCCGAACTTTCACGATATTCGCCTCGAGCTGGCTCGACTTCTACGGCTTCGTGGCAATATCCACGGCGCCCGCGAAGAGCTCACGTTGGTTTTGCAGCTCGAGCCCGGTCACCACGATGCTCGGACGCTGCTCGGAGTGATCGAGATCGAGACCGGCGATCGCAAGCAGGGGCTCCAGCATCTACGCGACGTAATCGACCATTGTGCCGACCATCCGGTCGCAAAGGCCTACCTCCAGCACGCCGACTCGGACTATCGGCAGGCCTCCTGAGCCTATTCGCGGGAAGCGGCTTTATGACCTCCGCAAACGGTGCAATATTGTGGGGACGTGCCCCAAACGGTCCTTCTTCTCGACGACGATGCCCAGTTCCGATCGAGCGTTACCCCAGCGCTCGAGGCCTTTGGACTGCGGGTCATCCACGCCACCAAGGGGACCATCGCGCGGACGCTGATCGAGGACGAAGAGCCCTCGCTGCTGGTGGTCGATGGGCTTCTTCCGGACACCAACGGGATCGTTTGGATCGAGGACCTGCGCAGGGCCGGTTACCGGACGCCGATCATTTTCGTCTCCGCCTTCTATCGCGATCTGGCTACCTTCAAACACCTCACGCATGGGCTCCAGGTGCTGAGGGTCTTTCACAAACCGGTCGCGATCGATCGGTTTGCTCGTGAGGTCGCAAGCTCGATTTCTGCGCCCATCAGTCTTACACCGGCTGAGCGGCGACCGGTGGAACCCCAAGCCGACGCTGTGCTCTTTCCCGACGAGCCTTCCGAGCCACAAGACGTTGCAGACACAGAGTCCTATCCGAGCTTCCTGCCGATCGCAGCCGACAATCTGACCGGCGCGATTCGGCGCGTCCACGCGGAGGCTGAGCGCACGAGCGTCGTCGCCGAAGCCCTTCGTCAGGCACACGATCTCCATGGCGCTGCAGATACGCATGGATACTCCGAGATCTCGCTGGCAGCCGCACGAATCGAGGGTGAGCTTCGCCAACTGCAGAAATCGGGGCGACTCGACTGGTCGGCCATGTTCGAGTCGATCGACGACGTACGTGCACATGCGGCAGCAGCGGTGGGTCGTCCGGTCGAGTCCATGAAGCCCGCGGCGGCGGCACCTCCTTCGGTGACGCCCGCGGCGTCTTTTTTTCTGCACCGGGCGGTTCCGCGCGACTTCGTGCCGACCCTCCTCGTCCTCGAAGACGATCCTGCGATGATCGCGTACCTCCGCTCCGCGTTCGACGAGGTGCTGGTCCACCTCCGTCCAGTTGGCACCGTCGAGGAAGCCTTGAAAATCGCGGGTCGAAATCCGCCAACTGCAGCGATTATCGGTTGGCCACTCGAAGATCGAGACGCTCTGCCGCGATTTCTTCGGATGTTTAGAGGGCTACACGGGTGCGCCGAAGCTCCAGTGATTCTGCTCTCCATCGACGACGACCCTCACACGCGGGCCCTCGCCGCGCAGCTCGACGTGGATATATTTCTGCCTCATCCGATCGAGCTCGTTCGCCTGCACCATGCAGTGCACACGGCGGTGGACAGAGCGATGACTCCGCGGCCCAGGATCGCCGTGCTTAGGGATTCCGATGCCGCAAGACAGATCGAAGAAGCCGGCATCGAGTGTTTCCTCTACTTCAGTCTGGAAGAGCTTCTCCGCGAGCTCGACGTCCAGTGTCCCGATGTCGTGCTGATCGGTTCCACGGTGACTGGCCCGCAGGTTCCCGCGATCATTCAAATGTCGAGCTGGGATGCGGAATGCGCGTTCCTCTGCTTCGACGACTCTCCGCTAGTCGATAGCCCGGTCATTACCGATCGGCTGGACCCCGACGGGGGTTGGTTGGTGGAGCTTCATCGAGAGGCCGAACGGATCGCACGTATGCGTCGCCAGCAGTTGCGCTGCAGCCAGACAGGGCTCTTCTTTCGGTCGGCCGCGGTGGCCGCACTCGAGAGCGACCTGTCATCCGGTCAACGTCATGGCCGCACGTATTCGATCGGGCTGATCAGCGTCCTCGGTCTCGATGGGCTCGATCACGTTCGGGCGCGCAGGCTGCGCACGCACCTTGGCCGGTTGATCTCCGGCCGGTTTCGTCGCGAGGATGTGCGAGGGCGCTGGGACGAAGACGTATTCGTCGTTGGGTTCGATGGCGCGAGCGCCCGTGCTGTGGTCGAGGTCGTGCGCAGGCTTCAGGAGGAGCTCGCCGCGCAACGTGAGCGGCACCCGGACGAGCTTTCGTTTCTCAACGTTGCCGTCGGGCTGGCGTCTTACCCTCTTGATGGCGACACGACGCGTGCGCTGATTTTGGCGGCGCACGAACGCCTAGAAACCGCGCTCGAGCGAGGGCCGGACTCGTTGGTTTGGCGGTAGCGGCGTGCGTACTGGTCCAACCGAGGCTGACGTAGCCGCCGACATCGAAGTCGCCGATCCGGATCTCTTGCTCAAGCTGAGCGGCCCGGGTGGCTCGAACTTGCGCGTGCTCGAAGACGAGCTCGGGGTGTCGATGGGTTTGCGCGGTTCGACGATCCACATCCAGGGCCGGAATCGAGTTGTCGAAATGGTAGAACGCGTTCTCCACGAGCTCATCGACGCGCTGCAGCTTCGAGACCTCAGCCCAGTCGAGATGGCGCGCGCGGCGCGCACCCTGCGGGCCCATCCGCAACTCCGACTTCGGGCGCTGCTGGACGATGTGGTGCTGACTACGTCGAGCCGCCGGATCGTCTCGCCCAAAGGCGTGATGCAGCAAAACTACATTCAGGCGATGCGCACACACGACATCGTATTCGGGATAGGCCCCGCCGGTACGGGCAAGACGTATTTGGCGATGGCGATGGCGATTCGCGCGCTTCAGGAGCGGCAAGTGAAACGCATCATCTTGACGCGTCCGGCTGTCGAAGCCGGCGAGCGATTGGGATTCTTACCCGGCGACCTGGCTGAGAAGATCAACCCCTACCTTCGCCCCCTGCATGATGCGCTACATGACATGATGGAACCTGGCAGGATCACCGCCTTGGTCGAGCGAGGCACGATCGAAGTGGCGCCGCTGGCATTCATGCGCGGTCGGACGCTCAACAATTGCTTCGTGGTCCTCGATGAAGCTCAGAACACGACTGCCGAGCAGATGAAGATGTTCCTCACACGCCTCGGTTTCGACGCCAGGGCAGTCATCACCGGTGATGTTACCCAGGTCGATCTGCCGGGAGGTGCACGGAGCGGTCTCAGGCATGCCGAAAGCGTCCTTCGCTCCATCCCAGGTATCGACTTCGTCTATTTCTCGCACGCCGATGTCGTGCGCCATCCACTAGTGCAGCAGATCGTCCAGGCCTATGACGTACACGAGTCAGGCGGAAATTCTTCGGACGATGACATCTAAGCGCTCCCTGGTATGCTAGCCGCCACATGACCGAGCGAATCTACGACGGGGCACTGGATCTGATCGGCCACACACCCCTGATCCGTCTCAAACACATTGCTGGCGAAAAAGGAGCCGAGATTTGCGGCAAGCTAGAATCGAACAATGTCGCGGGGTCCGTCAAAGACCGCCCGGCGCTGTCGATGGTCCTCGCGGCCGAAGAGTCGGGCGAGCTAGGTCCGGGATCGACCATCGTAGAAGCCACGAGCGGTAACACCGGAATCAGCCTCGCAATGATCTGCGCAGTGCGCGGCTATCGCTGCGTGATCGTCTTGCCCGAGGACATGAGCTCGGCACGACGCCATATTCTCAAGTCGTACGGTGCTGACGTCATTCTCACCCCTGCGGAAGATGGAATGGCGGGCGCGGTCGAACAGGCTGAGCAGCTCTTGAAGACCACGCCTGGCTCCATGATGTGCGGTCAATTCGACAATCCGGCCAATCCGGACATCCACGAGAGTACGACCGCTGAGGAGATCTGGGAGGCTACCGGAGGCAAGGTCGACGCGTTCGTCGTAGGTGTCGGTACCGGCGGGACGCTGACCGGCGTGGGCCGTGTTTTCAAAAAGCGAAACCCCACGATTCGAATCATCGCGGTCGAGCCCCGCGCTAGCGCGGTGTTGTCCGGAGGCAAACCTGGGCTTCACGGGATTCAGGGCCTCGGTGCGGGCTTCATTCCCCAGGTCTTGGATACCGACCTGGTCGACGAAGTCATCACCGTCACGGACCTCGCGGCCGAGCGGATGACCAAACGCCTCGCGCGCGAGGAAGGCCTCCTTCTCGGACCGTCATCGGGTGCCAACGTACACGCCGCACTCGAGGTTTCACGCCGCATGCAGAGTGGGCAACGAGTCGTCACGATCCTTTCCGATGGCGGCGAGCGCTATCTCTGCTGACCGGCCATGTCCGATCTGACCAAAATCTCGCGTGCTCTGTCGCGCGCGGTGTCGAGGATCGATTTCGGTGACCCGGTCGCCTACGTTTACAACCCGCTGAACTATGCGCGAAAGTCGCACGAGCTCTATCTGAGCCGCTTTGGGAAGGGGCCCAAAGAGACAGTGCTGGTCGGCATGAATCCAGGGCCGTTCGGCATGACTCAGACTGGGGTGCCGTTTGGCGACGTGGGCTTCGTTCGAGATTGGATGGGGATCGAGGCACCTGTCGGCAAGCCTCCCGTGCAACATCCCAAACGCCCCGTGCTCGGTTTCGATTGCCAGCGTTCCGAAGTAAGTGGTTCGCGGCTCTGGGGGTGGGCGAAAGAACGATTCGAAACTCCAGAACGCTTCTTCTCTCGTTTCTTCGTCATCAATTACTGTCCACTGGTCTTCATCGAATCGACGGGTCGCAATCGAACGCCAGACAAGCTTTCCGTCGAAGAGCGGGAGGCACTGCTGCCCGTATGCGATCGCGCGCTTCGCGATGCGATCGAAGTGCTTCAACCCGACCGGGTCGTTGGGGTTGGTGCATGGGCGACCAAACGCGCGATGGCGGCTCTCGGAACCGACGGGCTGTCGATTGGAACCGTATTGCACCCGAGCCCTGCAAGCCCCAAGGCAAACCGCGGTTGGGCCGCCCAAGCCGAAAACGATTTGCGTGGACTCGGCATCAAGTTATAAGGCGATCGCCGGGTCGTAGTTGCAATGCGGGCCGCGGGGAGTCGATGCACATGGTCAAGCACGTTCTTGTTCTCCTGTTCGTCGTCTTGATGAGTTGCGGGCACGAGGGCGCGGCGACCCAGCAGGTGCGGAGCGCCGCCGCCGTCGACTTGAGCTGCGACGAGTCGGTCATAGAGCTCGTCGAAGACGTGCCGATGGAAAAACGCGCAACCGGTTGCGGCAAATCGCTGACCTACATGTACAAGTGCAACCCTACAGCCGGCGGCGGCCAAGACTGCCGGTGGAAAGCTGTGCGGGACAAGAGCGGCGAGTAGGGGGGTTGAAGATGAAATTAGGGATCGCGCCCTAGCATCTCGGATCGAAGCACTTCGATGTCGGGGTTGCTCGGGTCATAAGTCGTTGCGCGATCCAGCGCTGCCTCCGCGGCTGCCACGTCTCCGTCTTGGAGCGCCTTCCGCGCGCGGGCAAGCTCATCCTTAGCGGCCTCCTCCCGCTCGTGCGGGGTGAGGGGATCAGCGCCAGCGCCAGTCCCAGCGTCAGCGACAGTGCCAGCGCCAGCGTTAGCGTCAGCGCCAGCGTCAGCGCCAGCGACGGTGCCAGCGCTTGGGGCTTTCACGTCGTTGCCTAGTAGTGCCCATGCGGCCAACGCCGTGCCGCCGAGGAGTACGAGGATCATCGGAAGGTTTCTTCGTCGGTGGGCGGGCTTCCTTGGAGACTTGCCTGCGTATGCCTCGCGGAGAGCGGACACCAGCCCGCGTGCGCTGGCGAAGCGTCCGCTCGAGTCTTTGCTGAGCGCCCGCATGATCACTCGATCGACTTGGGGTGGGATCGTAGCTCCGCGGTTGGCCTCGCTTGGCGGAACCGGGTCGTTGTACATGACGTTTTGCGCAACGACGATCGCTTCGCCCCCGGGGAAGGCACGCTCTCCGGATGCGGCTTCGTATACCACGGCGCCGAACGAGAACTGATCGGTCTTTTCGCTGTATTCCCCTTTGAGAAGCGTCTCTGGGGCGGCATAGCAGGGCGTGCCGAGGAACTGCCCCTCTTTTGTGAGGTCTGCGTTGGGTATGCGGGCGATGCCGAAGTCAGCGAGCTTCAGTTGTCCGTTCTCAGTGATCAGCAGATTCTCTGGCTTCAGATCGCGATGGATGACTCCGGCCATGTGTGCCGTCGCGAGAGCGTCGGCGATCTGCTGTGCGACATGGAGCAGCTCCTCTTTCGGGAGCGGCCCGCTCTTTCGGAGCTGCTGCTTCAACGTGTGGCCCGGAACATACTCGAACACGAGATAAGGGCCGTGCTTCGGATCGTCCCCTACGTCGAATATTTGAACGATATTCGGATGTTGTAGCCGTGCCGCCGCCTTCGCTTCGTTCTGGAAGCGACCGAGGAACATCCTGCGCGTCTCTTCGTCGAGGTTTACATCACGCAAGGTTTTGATCGCTACCGGTCGATCGAGATCGCTGTCGTGCGCGAGATAGACATGCCCCATCGAGCCCGACCCGAGCAGTCGTTCGATGCGGTAGCGGCCGATCTGTTGCGGCGTGTCTTCCATGGGCGCGATCTAGTGCAAGCGGAGGGGGGAGGCTAGTGTGTGGGGAGGAGGCTAGAGACGGTGAAGTTTGACCGTGTTGGTCCTTCCCGACGTGGGCCACCCCAGCACCATCGCGAATGCCTCGCCTCTTTTGCACAGATTCTCTCGTACGAGTAGTGAAGTCGCGATTCGAAGCGTTTCCTCCAGCGATTCCGGGGGGACTTCGATCCGGGGAATGACACCCCACTCGAGCGCGAGTCGACGCGCGACTCGAACCTTACTGGTTACCGCGACGATCGGCGCCCTGGGTCGGTGCTCGGATAGCAGTCTTGCTGAACGTCCGTCTTGGGTGAACACCACCACTGCTTTCAGCGGGAGATTCGCCGTCAACACGGCTGCCGCGCGCGCCGCCGCGTTCGCAAAGGGCCATTCTTCGTTGCCGACATTGCGGAGATCTCTGAACTCTCTCGAGAAGTCTTTGACGCGGTCGGACTCCACATCGCGAATGATCGCGTCCATCATCTCGAGTGCCTGTACCGGGTAACGCCCCGCCGCCGTCTCCCCGCTCAACATGAGCGCATCGCTTCCGTCTATGACGGCGTTTGCCACGTCGGCGGCCTCCGCACGGGTGGGCCGCGGATTGCGAATCATCGAATCCAACATCTGTGTCGCGGTGATCACGAGCTTTCCGCATGCATTTGCTTCTCGGATGATGCGCTTTTGGGCCAACGGCACTCGCTCGGCGCCAAGCTCGACTCCGAGATCGCCCCGGGCGATCATGACACCATCGGCCGCGTCGACGATTTCTGACAACGCTGCTATCGCCTCAGGTCGCTCTATCTTCGCGATGATCGGAACATCTCCTGCCAACGCTCTGGCCTCGTGAATGTCCTCCGCCGATCGAACGAAGGACAGCGCGATGTAATCGGCCCCGAGCTCCGAGACCGCGAACGCCAGGTCCGCCCGATCCTTATCGGCCAACACCGGCGCGCTGATCGATACCCCGGGGAGATTCAAGCCCTTGTTGTTCGAGACCGGCCCGCCGTCTTCGACGATCGTATGCACTGTATTCCCGTCGATCGATTCGACGCGTAGACGAATCAGCCCGTCGTCGAGGGCGACTGCGTCTCCCGGTCTCACGTCGGTCGGAAGCGACTTGTAGCTGACCGAGACGAGCTCTTGCGTGCCCTCGACATCGTCGGTGGTGAGAGCGAATCGGTCGCCGCTGGCGAGCTCAATCGGACCCGCCGCGAACGTCCCGAGTCGCATCTTCGGGCCTTGAAGGTCGGCCAGGATAGCCATGGGCCGCCTCGCCTCGGAGGCTGTCTCACGCACGAGCTTGGCGGTTGCTTGGTGGGCCTCGCGGTTGCCGTGGGAGAAGTTGAGCCTCGCGCAGCTCATGCCGGCCGACACCAGCGCGGCGATCTTGGCTTTCGTGTCGCTGGCTGGGCCGAGCGTGCAGACGATCTTGGTGCGTCTCACCTCTTGGGCTCCCATCGGCCAATGTTTGCTTTGAATCCCAACCGCACGACGAAAGTGACATACAGGGTCCACTCGCTGCGGTCGACATTCGGTTCTGTGTTTCGATGAGAAGGGTTGGCGTTGATGTATCTCGCTCCGATGCGAAACCAGAGCCCACGGAGTGTCGTAAGGGGCCGATAGATCGGTATCCCGAAGCCAAAACCGACCCCGAGGCCGGTGCTTCGATCACCATCCAGCAAGAAGCCTACGCCAAGCTCGAGATAGACCGATTGCAGCATCAAGTCCGCGAATTCGTTCCAAGTCTGTTTGTAGAGAAAGAAGAGTGCCGGGAAGAGAGGGCGAAGGTCGACGGCGAGAAACAGGTGCTGGTCCGAATTGGGGCTCCAGCGACCGGAAAGTACGAGTCCGGCGACGTCCGCGACGAGGAATCTCGCCTCTCCCACGATCGAGATGTCGGCTTCACGCGAGATCCAGGTCGCTCCGGGCCCCACGCCCAACGCCAAGGTCAGGCCGCGATCCCACCGGCCATAGAGCCCATCTCCGCCTCGCTGCGCTCTGGCAGAGCTACCAAACGTCGAAAGGACCAGGATCGAGCCGACGATCACCCCCAGCCGGGCGTCCCGTGTCATTATTTCCCCATGCACTGGCCAGCGTGGCGGGTCAAGAACTAGAGGCGTTAGACTGTACGCATGGGGCGTCCGTTCGGCTTGGGGCTTCGAAGCCAACTCATCGTTGCGCTGATCATCGCGTTCGGCGCGGCGTTCGTGCTGCTCAGCGTGGTCACCGCGCGGCTCGATGAGAGTCAGAACGCGGAAGAGCGGCGCCATCGTGCCGACAGCCTCGTGCACGCGCTTGCCGCAGGCGCAGGATCTCTTGGCGAGGGATTTGGTGTAGAGAGCATCGACCACATGATCGCTGAGGGGCTGGTCGATGGTGTCGAAATTCAATCGGAAGACGCTCAGGCCCAACGCTGGGGTCGGACGGTCGGTGTGCCGGATGCGGTCGCACACACGTCCGGTGGCGCCGACCTTCGAGTTTGGGTGCCGGTTGGAGGGCGTGGAGATGCGGCGCGCCGCAGCTTGTTCGTGTTTTACCTCGGGTTGACGGCGTTGGTCGTGCTGCTGTTGTCATACGTTCTGCTGACGTACTTCATCGTTCGCCCGATCGATGGGATGCGCCGCGCATCGGAGCGGATGGCGGACGGCAACCTTCGAACCAGCGTTCCGGTTCGAGGTGCGGCCGAGGTAGCCCGGCTTGCGAGCGCGTTCAACGAGATGGCTTCGCAGCTTCGTGCCGATCGCGCCGCTCTGCAAGATCGCCTCGAGGAGCTTGAGCATGCGACAGCCGAGCTGACGACTGCGCAGGAGCAACTCTTTCGAAGCGCTCGGCTCGCTGCCGTCGGACGTCTTTCTGCGGGCGTTGCACACGAGATCGGAAACCCGCTGGCGGCCATTCGAGGAATGCTGGATCTGATCCAGGCCGGCGATCTCGAGCAAGACGAAGAGCGGGAGTTCGTTTCTCGCGCCCAACGGGAAACCGAGCGAATCCACCGCACGATTCGAGATCTCCTCGACTTTTCACGCCACGAGCCGGGGCAGAGCGGCCGAATCGAAAGCTCGGCCAGTCTTGCCGAGGTGGTCGAAGACACCGTCAAGCTCGTCGATCGACAGGCACGCTTTCAAGACATCGACCTCGAGCTTGCGGTCGACGATGCGCTTCCCCGCGTACGTGGCGATCATGAGCGCCTCCGGCAACTGCTTCTCAACCTACTGTTCAACGCTGCCGATGCACTCTCCGGCAAGGGAACGATCGAAGTCAGTGCTACCGGTGCCAATGGAAGCGTGCGACTCGTCGTCACCGACGACGGGCCGGGAATCGACGACGAGATCCTAGATCAGGTGTTCGACCCGTTCGTGACGACAAAGCCCGCAGGGCAGGGCACCGGCCTCGGCCTCGCGGTCTGCCACACGATCGTGGACCGGCTAGGTGGATCGATACGGGCCGAGAATCGAACCGGTGGTGGAGCGTCGTTTGAGGTATCGCTACCAGCGGCGAAGTAGGCGCTGGTGTCAGCGCCTGGGTCAGCTCGCCTCCGGGGGAAAGACGGGGTAGATCGACGGTCCCAGACCCAAATTGGCTTATCGGAGGCGAATGATGACTCATAGATTTCTTTTGTTTTGGTGCGGTGCTCTTGTCGTCGCGGGGTGCGGCGGTGACGGTGGTGCTGCCACGGGCACCGGAGGTACGGGTGGCTCGTTCGTCAGCGAGACGTACTCGAACCTCGAGCACTGGCTTTGTCATCCGAGTCAAGCAGATGTCGACAACGTGTGCGTGCGCGATCTCGACGCAACGGTAGTGAACGCTGACGGCTCGACGAGCGCGGAGCCGTTCGTCGAGGCGGCCGACCCGGAGATCGACTGCTTCTACGTCTACCCGACGGCAAGCTTCGATGCCTCAGGGAACTCCGACCTCCTGCCAGGCGAAGAAGAGATCTTCGTGGCGAGGAATCAGCTCGCTCGCTTCGGCCAGGCTTGCAGAATTTTCGCGCCCGTCTATCGACAGGTCACGCTGCAAGTACTGCTTGGCATCGTGTCTCGGGACGAGGTCGAAGACGACCTGGCCTACAGTGACGTGCTCGATTCATTCCGACACTACATGGCGAACGAGAACGACGGCCGTGGCGTCCTCTTCATCGGGCATTCTCAGGGCTCTGGCCAACTGCGACGCCTCATCCAAGAAGTCGTCGAAACCGATCCCGACCTGCATGACCAAATGGTCGCGGCCTATCTGATCGGCACGACGATCGCGGTCCCAACGTCCGAGGGCGGCACCGGCACTTTTGCCAATACGCCGCTCTGCCAGTCGGATGACGAAACCGGGTGTCTCGTGACCTACGCGAGCTTTCGAAGCACCGAACCACCTGAGGAATCGACGACGCTTTTCGGACTCACGTCGGACCCGGACACCCTGGCGGCATGCAATAACCCCGCGGCGCTCGGAGGAGGTGCGGCCACCACGACTCCTTATTTCCCGACGAACAGGGACGACTCCGGCGTATTCGGGACTGTGTTGAGCGGGGGCCCAGGTCCATTCGCCGATCCACAGCAAACCGTTCCAACCCCGTACTACACCATGCCCACTTTCCTCGAGACGGAGTGCATGAACCGGGACGGCATCGTGTATCTGGAAATACGGGTGCTCGGTGATCCGGATGATCCACGCGCGGACGACATCGGCGGCGACTTCAACGAAGGTTGGGGGATGCATCTGGCCGATATGAACGTCACGATGGGTGATCTGGTCGCCTTGGCAGAGAGCCAGGCAGAGGCGTACGTCTCCCAGAATCCATAGCGGCACACGGACACTGGCACGGACACCGGCACTGGCGCTGGCGCTGACACTGGCGCTGGCGCTGGCGCTGACGCTGGCACTGGCGCTGACGCTGGCGCTGACGCTGACACTGGCGCTGACGCTGCCCCTGAGTAATGGTCTGCACAAGCGATGGAGATTTGGAAGAAGTTCACCTTCGAGGCGGCGCACATGCTTCCCAATGTGCCGGATGGGCACAAGTGTAAGCGGCTCCACGGCCACTCGTACTACGTGCACGTCCACGTCGTTGGAAAGCCTGACGCGGAGCTTGGGTGGATCATCGACTTTGCGGAGATCGCCGAGGCGTTCCAGCCGCTTTGGGAACGGTTGGACCACAACTATTTGAACGAGATCGAAGGACTGGAGAATCCCACCAGCGAAATCGTCGCCAAGTGGATCTGGGACCGCCTGAAGCCAAGTCTGCCGCTGCTGAGCAAGGTTGTGGTGGGGGAGACGTGCACCGCGGGCTGCGTGTACGAGGGCGAGTAGACGGCAACAGCGCCAGCGGCAGTGTCAGCGTCAGTGTTCAGCGCCAGTGTTCAGCGCCAGCGTCAGCGCCAGTGCCAGCGTGAGCGCCAGTGTCAGCGCCAGTGCCAGCGTGAGCGCCAGCGCTCAGCGACCTTCAATCAACCTGAAACGCGTTCTCGATCGCTGTTTCTTCCGCACTGTTAGCGTCTTCCGTCCCCACTACGTGCTCGCCGAGCGTTTCCTTGATGGCTTGGGCTTGCTTTCGTGTCGCGCCGGCCTCGACCAACTGCGCCTCGCTGGCTGCGAGCACGTCGCGTAGCGATCCCAGGTTGCGCAGCAGCTTGCCTCTGGTCTTGGGCCCAACACCGGCTACAGCATCGAGCTCGCTCCTGAGCCGCCTCTTCTTGCCGACCTTCTTGCGCAGATCATTCGATGCGCGATGGGCTTCATCGCGGGCCAGCAACAGGATGGAGAGGGCTGAGCTTGCGCGTACCGGGATGGGGTTCTTTTGACCGGGGCGGAACACTCGGTCGCCTTCCTCGTTGCCCATGGCCGTGATCCGAGGCTTCGCCACCGAGGCGAGCTCGAGGTTGACCACACCTACGTCTTCCTTTGCCCGCTCGACAACCCCGAGCTGACCCCTGCCACCGTCGACTACCAGCAAGTCGGGGAGCTCCCATCCGACCTCGCCGCTTCTGCCCCGTCGCAAGCGTCGAACCAGAACTTCGTACATCGCGCCGTAGTCGTCGCCGCCGCGAACCTGCTTCACCCGGAAGCTGCGGTAGCGGTCGCGCGCGGGCTCACCGTCTTGCAATGCCACGAAGACCGAGACGGTTTCTTCGCCGCCGGTGTGAGAAATATCGACACATTCGATTCGACGTGGCGTCGACGACAAACGCAGCAGTTTTCGGATTTCCCCCAGGCGCGCTTCCACGTCTTCGCGAGCCCGTTCCTTCTCTTGGAAGGCGTGCTCGGCGTTCTCTCGAGCGAGTTCGAGCAGCTTGGCCTTGGCGCCGCGCTTCGGCTCGACGATCCGAGCCTTGCGCTTGCGGTTCTCGTTCAGCAGCTCTTCCAAGGCCTCGCTCATTTCGATTGGTACTGGCACCAAGATCTCATCCGGAAGAGCCGGCCACTCGGCGTAGTGTTGGCGCAGAAACGAACCCAGCATCTCGTCGTTCGGTACCGCGACTCGCCGTAGCGGGAAGGTGCGCACTCCGCACAGACGCCCGCCACGCATGCTGAGCACTGCCACTTCCACTTGGTCCGCTTGACGATGAAAGCCGATTACGTCTTGGTCGGACTTCTGCACGCCGGAGACGCGCTGTTCTTGCTGTGCTCGTTCTACCGCACGCAGTTGGTCGCGGTATACCGCTGCTTGTTCATACTCTAGCGCACCAGACGAACTATGCATTCGTGCATCGATGTCGCGGACGAGCTCGCCGTGTCGACCATCGAGGAATCGAGCGACGTTGGCGACCTGCGCTCGGTACTCCTCTTCGTTCACATCGAGCACGCACGGGCCGGGGCATCTCTTGATCTGATACTGAAGGCACGGGCGTATGCGGAGCCGAAACTCGGTGTCCGTACACGTTCGCAGTTGGAAATAGCGGTTCACGAGCCTCAGGGTTTGCCGTGCGGCAGTAGCGGAGTGATAGGGTCCAAAATATTGTGCGCCGTCGGGCTTCGGGCGCCGCACGACCTCGAGTCGCGGCCATGGCTTCTTCGAGTCGAGCCGCAACGACAAGTACTCTTTGTCGTCGCGAAGCTTCACGTTGTACTTCGGCTGATGAGCCTTGATCAGCTGGTTCTCGAGGAGCGCCGCTTCCTTGTCGGTGTGCGTGACAAACGTTTCGATGTCGGTCAGCTCACGCTCCAGCCGGCTCACGAACGCGCGCAGGTCACTCGAGCCTGGCTGGAAGTAACTGCGCACGCGGCTCCGAAGGCTTCTCGCCTTGCCGACGTACAGAACTTTCCCTTTGGCGCCATGGAAGACGTACACCCCCGGCGACGTGGGAAGGTTGTCGAGCTTGCGTTGCGCTGCCTCCGCGACCACGGCAATCCTATACCACCCGTTTCGCCCTAGAGCGCCCCGCGACTCAAGTAGCTTCGATCACCCTCTCGTCGGTCACCACGATGTCGACGGGCACATCGATTGGAAGCTCAGGCACCTCGACGATGAGCTGAAAGTCGAACGCCACCGCGCACGAACATGCGTTGGTAAGCTGCGGAAGCAATCGATCGTAGTAGCCGCCGCCATAGCCGATTCGGTATCCTCTCGGGTCCACCGCCAACGCCGGGACCAGTGCGAAGTCGGTCGTCTCGGGTGATATCCGGGGCGCGTCTTCGAGCGGTTCCGGTACTCCAAAGGAACCTTCCGTGAGCTCGGTCTCCGCGACGACCAGATGCAGGTGCAGCTCTCTTTCGACGACTCGCGGAAGCGCTACCTGTTTACCGGCAGTCCACGCGGCCCGCATTATGGCGTGGGTCCTCACTTCGCGGCGAATCGATGCAAAGGCAAGAACAGTCTTCGCCGCCTTGAAGCTCGTGAGCGCGACGACGCGTTTTGCGATCTCGCTCGAACGCGTTTCACATGCGGAGATGGGTAGCGCGCCTCGAACCGCGCGCATTCGTTTGCGAAGCTGTTGCTTCACCTGATGACGGATCTGTTCCTCGGTGCCGTTCGTAGGCCACGGGCTCACGGCGGGTCGATCTGCTTGGCGAGCTCCGCGTCCGCCTGCAGTCGTTCGTCGATTCGCCGAATGGCCCCGCCCACCACTTGGCGGGTCTTGTCCTCGAGGGTGATCCGATGTTGCTCAGACACTTCGAGGTCTTCTGCAAGACTGAGGGCGACCACCGCCAACAACTGCGCAGGTGTTGCCGCCCGTGCCGCCTTAGGGCCCAGCGCCTTCACCCGTTCGTTCACGATATCGGCAAGACGTTGGAGGTAGGTTTCGTCGGCATCCGAGGACATTCGGTAACGGGCGCCGGCAATCTCGATCTGAACGGTAGGTTTCACGGTTGTCGGGAAGGTAGTCTTCGAGCTCCCGGGGCGTCAAGGTAGGACAAACACTTCCATGGCAACTTCGGTTCCGCTACGATCGGAATCGATCTATTAGGGTTTATGAGTCATGCATCAAGCGTGTTACTCTTGATTCCCGGGGGAAGATCACAACGCCATGCTTCAGGTTCACTGCCCGTCATGCCGAGCGTCGTATGATGTAGACAAGCACCGTTTGCCCACAGACGGGCTCGAGATGCGCTGCCCGAAGTGTGGCGATAGTTTTCGAGTTCATCCTGATGGTTCCACGCAAACCGGCGGCGATGCTGGGATGTCGCCAAAACCGCGGCCCAAGCGAAAAATGACCCAGGTTGGGCTCGGGCCGCCGTCTCTACCAACCGCAGAGTTGGACCTTCCCGCCCCGAGATCGATCTCGCCAATCGAGGATCTTCCCGCGCCCAAGGGCGGTGGCAGCTCGCTCGACCTCGATCGGTTCGAAGATGTGCAGGGCGCGATCGATCTCCCAGCGCCCAAACCCACGCCCGAACCGCGCCCGAGTGGCTTCGATCCTTTCGCAGACCTCGATCTTCCCGCGCCTATGGAGCCTCCAGGCGGCGTAGATTTTCCGGCGCCGATGGGTTCTGGCGCTGGCGGGGGGATCGACCTCCCGGCTCCCAAGGCCTCAGGTGCCCGTCGGGTCCCCGCGGATCTGCCGGCCCTCAAGGGGGGGCTGTCTTTCGACGACGAAGTCGACCTTCCGATGGCCGTCACCGATGCCGACCTCCCCGCCCCGGTTGCGTTCGACTCCGATCTCCCGCGGCCGCTAGGGCAATCTGACCTTCCGATATCACGCGGGCAATCCAATCTGCCCGCCGTACGGGATGATTTCTCGGACCCCCCGATCGAGGGACCCGATCGGATCCACGGTGGCGGTCCGATCGAGCTCGACCTCCCGGACGGCGAGGATCTTTCGCTCGAAATGGACATCGACCCAGGCGCGAAGCACCCGCCGCCGCTGCCACCCGGTGGTGGCTTGGGTGGCCCTGACGCGCCGGCTCCAGACGCGGGGCGCGTCAGTCGGGATTCGGCAGAGCTCGATCTTCCCGAGTCCCACGATCTCGAGTTTTCGGAGCTTTCATCGGCTGGCGGCGACGATGTGGCGCACATGCCGCACCTCGGCGGGGAAGGCGGTGCCGTCGCACCTGCGGCCGGGGGCAAGCGTACGATCGACGTCAGGGCAGCGCTCTCCCGAAAGCCTCCGCCTTGGCTCATGAAGGCCGTGGCGGCGATTGCGGGCATCTCCCTGATCTTGGGCGTGGGCGTCTACATGGGAAGCACGAAGTACGGGCTGTTCGGGATTCATCTGGTCGAGCCCTTCCTGCCGGCTTCGGGCGACGCCGTTCAGGTCACGCAAACGATTCAACAAGTGGAGGCCGCGTCCGCCGTCGACACCTATCATGCAACTGCTCAGGCGCTGGTCCAACTCGAGCAGGCACTAGACGACGCCCGGCTGAACCGGGCTCTCATCGCACGGGCCTTGCTGCACGAGTCGTACTTTCAGGTCCGCTACGGGCAGCAGGCGGAGAGTGCCGCTAGGGCCGATGAGCTCAGGCTCCATCTGCAGCGCCGTGGCGACGAAGCGCCGGGCATCCACGTTGCCCTTGCCGTCAACGCGCTCCGCCAAGGTGATCCCGATCTCGCAGTGTTGGAGATCGCGCTCGCGCAGAGCGAAGACCCGACGGATGCCTACGTAGACTTGGTGGCAGGTGAGGTCGCCTTCGTGACTGACGAGGATCAGAGCGCCGTCGATGCGTTTGGGCGTGCTCACCAAAAGGACGGAAGCGCACGCGCTCAATGGGGGCTCGCGCGCGCATATCGTGTCCTCGGCGATCGGGACAAGGCTCTCGCGGCCGCCCAGGAGACCTTGCGCATGAGCCCGGATCATGCAGGAGCTCGCGTGGCTGTGGCCGAGAACCTGATCGCCGACGGTGACATCGACGCGGCGTACGAGCTTCTGCAAACCCCTGCGGGACTTGCTCCGAGTGAGGGAGGAACGACTGCGGTGGTGGCACGTGCCGACCGCTCCACAGCGCTTGCGCTCATAGCTCGCGTCGAAGAGCAGCGCGGGCGCCTCGGTGCTGCGCGTGAGCTGTACGAAAAGGCAGTGGAGCTCGATGCAAGCAACGCGCGGGCTGCCCTGGGTGCCGCCAGGCTCGTTCTTGTCGAGGGTGCGTACCCGGACGCCCTCGCTCGATTCCAAACGGTGATTGGGTCCAACATCGAGCCCGGCGCTGAGCTCGATGCCACCGGCCAGCCCAAGGTCCTCGTCGAGGCGAAGCTCGGTGCCGCCGAGGCTCTCGTCGCGATGGACAAGGCGGGGGAGGCCAAGGCGCTCATGGCCGACCTCAAGACCGAGGAGCCCGTCAACGCCGATGTCGAAATCTGGCAGGGCAAGATCGCGGATGCTCTGGGCGACAGTACGGGGGCGGTCCGGCACCTGCGCAACGCGATCAGGCTCGAGCCCAAGGCCTTTCCTGCCTACATGGCGCTCGCGCAGCACTACAAGCGCACGAAGCGGCCTGGCGAAGCCGTCGCCGTGCTCGTGAGGGCGCAGGAAAACGTCGAGATCACCGCCGAGGTTCGGCGCCTTTTGGGCGACGCGGAGCTCGAACGGAATCGCATCGATGCTGCTATCACGCAATATCAGGCTGCCCTCGAAATGGAATCGCGGGACTCGTCCGCTCAGTTCGGCCTTGCCGTGGCCTATCGCCGCAAGCTCGCCCTAGACGACGCCGCCGCGGCGCTCGACCAGGTCGAAGAGCTGGACGCGAAGTATCCGGGGCTCCCGCTCGAAAGGGGCCGATTGGCCGAGGCGAGAGGCGACACGGCAGGGGCGGTCGCGAGCTACCAGGCAGCTCTGAAGGAGACGCCCGCAGATGTCGCGCTCCAGTCTCGACTGGGTGCCGTCCTCACGATGACGGGTCAGCTAGATGAAGCTGAGGCGATCCTCCGGGAAGTCCTGAAGGTTCAGCCCTATTCGGCGGAGGCAGAGCACTACCTCGGCAGGATTGCGATGGAGCGTGGCGATCTCGCGACGGCGCGGCAGCGTTTCCTTCGCGCCGCGCGGCTCGAGCCTCGGAAGGGGCTCTTCCGTATGTACGTCGCTTGGGCAGCGCTCGAATCGAACGAGATGACGCTCGCCCTTCGCGATCTCGATGTCACGGTAAGGCTCGACCCGACCCTCGGCGACGCATACTGGCTCCGTGCACGGATTCGGATTCGAGCCGGCACCGTGAGGGACGCGTTGGCGGACCTACAAAAGGCGATCGAGCTCAACCCGGACCGTACCGAGGCGTGGGCTGCGATCGGCGAGTGTCACTACCAACTCGGTCAGATGAAAGAAGCGATTGCCGCCTTCCAGAAAGCCCTCGAGAGCAATCCGAAGGAAGGTTACTGGTGGTACCGCCTAGGCCGTTTGCAACTCGACGAGGGCCAACACGAGCAATCACTTCAATCGCTCACGGCAGCGGCGGAGCTCGGAGATGCGATGGCCGAACCTCCACCGTGGCTGGCCGACACACATCGTCTCATGGGCGATGTGTATTACGTGCAGCGCAAGCAGGGCGAGGCGATCGTTCACTACGGACGCTACCTGGAGCTTTCTCCACCCGACTCGATCGATCGCGCGGAAGTGCAGGGCAAGCTTCGGAAGATCGGCGCGGTCGCTCCGTAGTGGAGCGCGGTTGATCACCGCTTCGGTGGATCCGCGGTCACCCGATGGTCGCTCCACCACCCCCGCACTATCACCTAAATGCATTCGGCAGGAGCTTGGAAAGCTCGTAGTCGGCGAATGCACCGCTGCTGGTGTAGCTTCGAATTCGGAGACCAGGACCGAGCTCCGACAAACACTGCCGACAGATCCCGCAGGGCGGCGTGGGCCGTTCAGCGCCGGTCGCGATGGCGAGTGCTACCAGGTCACGTTCTCCTGCAGCCACGGCTGCGGCCAAGGCGCCTCGCTCGGCACAAATAGTGGCCCCGTAGCTCGCGTTCTCCACGTTGCATCCCTGAAACACACGTCCGTCTTTCGTTTGCAGGGCGGCTCCGACAGTGAAGCTGGAGTAGGGCGCGTACGCTCGGCTCCGAGCATCCATTGCTGCGAGCTTTAAGGTTTCCCAGTGGATCTCACTCATCACATCGACTCCAGGACGCCCGAGAGAAGCGACTCGAATCGCGATCGAACGCGCCTCGTGGTCTCTTGGACGTCGTCGTGACTCAACGGGCGATCGCCTATCCCCGCAGCCAGGTTGGAAATGCACGAGATCCCGAGCACCTGCATCCCCATGTGGCGTGCGGCGAGCACCTCGAGCACCGTGCTCATTCCCACAGCGTCCGCGCCAAGGGTTCGGAGCATTCGGACTTCTGCCGGCGTTTCGTAGGCAGGCCCCAGCAGTCCGGCGTAGACGCCCCGCTTGAGTCCGAACCCCTGATCCGCAGCAACCGTCGTTGCCACTTCGATGAGCCCCGGGTCGAAGGCTGCAGTCATGTCGACAAATCGCGGACCAAGTCGTTCGTGGTTCGGGCCCTGCAAGCTGCTCGTTCCGGTCATGTTCATTTGGTCCGTGATCGCCATCAGGTCGCCGACCGCGAGTTCGGAGGAGATACCGCCCGCCGCATTGGTCACGATCAAGGTGTTCGCGCCGAGCCACGCAAGTAGACGAACGCCAAACGTCACGTCGTGCGCGGAGTGACCTTCGTAGAGGTGGGCTCGCCCCTGCATCGCCACGACCTGCTTGCCACCTCGGCCGCCGATGACGAGGTTTCCCGCGTGCCCCGACACGCTCGAAAGCGGCATGTGCGGGATCTCGGAGTACGGGATGGCGCGCGCGTCCTCGAGCGTATCTGCGTATGCGCCAAGCCCCGACCCGAGAACCATCGCTACATCGGGCGCCTGGGTTCCGCCGATTGCCTCCCTCGCTTCGTCGAGCTCCTCCATCATCGCTGACGCATTGTACGCTGACCTCCGCTATAGTGCTCAGCGGATGACGAGAAGGATCGCCATCGGGTGCCTCATACTATCGTTTGCGTGCGCCGGCAGAAGCGCCGAGGGGATTGTTAGCGAGACCGCCAGAGAGGTCTCCGATGACGAAGACATCCCCGAAACCGTGGAGCCTCCCGTCCTGGTGTCCATCGTGCCTGGTTCCAGGGTCGAGAAGATCCCCCGCGATTGCGCTGATGCCGTCGAAGAGACCTGCAATGCGCTCGACGATGACTGCGACGGCGTGATCGATGATGGGTGTGGGTACGGCGCCGGGCTGATCCAAATCACGGCAGGATGGGATACCGGCTCGGACATCGATCTGTACGTGACCGGCCCTCTCGGCGACACCCTAAGCTTCCAACGGCCTTCGACTCCGGCGGGCGCTCGCGTCGATCATTCGGGTCGCGGCGACTGCTCGCCCAACATGCCAAACCCGCGGCTCGAGAACATACGTTGGGTGGGCGAGCGCCCCACCGTGGGCATCTACGAGGTCGTGATCCACTATTGGGGCGAGTGCATAAGTGGCGGCGGACCGACCGATGTCACGGTCTCCGTTGCAATCGGCCGCAAGATCGCAGGCCAGTACCGATTGATCCTGCTGCCCGGTGAGCGTGTGCGGGTGGTTCGATTCGTGATCCAATGACCCTAAGCGGTCGCGGCAGGCCGTATCTGTTCGCCGCGTCCGTGGGGATGCAGGGACTCATTGTTATCGGTTTGGTGCTCCTCGTGCTCACCGTGGGCTCGGCTGCCCCGTCGACGATCGTGGTCGGTCTCGGCGCTTGCTTCGTGCCCTACGCCCTAACCTTGGGTCTTGCCAGCCAGCTGACGCGAGAGCGCGCCGGGTTCGTGTCGCTCGTAGCGTTGCTGCTGTTCGGCTTTGCCTTCGTCGTTACCCCACCGGTTCTGTCGGACGATGTGTACCGCTTCGTCTGGGAAGGTCGCCTCTGGCTGCAAGGGTACAACCCCTACCGCCTCGCCCCCGCGGATCCCGCGCTCGAGCCACTGCGAGACGAAGTCTGGGCGGCGATCAACAACAAGTCCCTTGCGAGCGTTTACCCCCCGCTATCTCAGGCTCTGTTCGTCCTGGTCGCGCTGATTGGCGGCGGGATCTGGACGGTGAAGCTCATCGCTCTCACCGCTCACGTCGTCACTACCGTCGTGGTCTCAAGGGTTTCTCCCGATCCGCGCGCTCCTCTTGCTCTCGCGCTCAATCCCCTCCTCTTGAGCGAAGGCGCTCTCAACGGGCACCTCGACCTGCTCATCGGTCTCGCCCTGCTGGTCGCGGCGTGGGCCCTGTCGCGACACCGGATTGTGAGGGCCGCGATCGCCGCCTGCGTTGCCGTGGGCCTCAAAGCGGTGGGTATGGTCATGATGCCTCTCTTCGTTCGTCGTCCGATCGCCCTCTCGGCTGTCGTGGCGGTATCGGCCTTTGTTTTGTCACCGCTGGTGGCCTACCGACCGTTTGCGGATACCGCTTCGGGCCCCCTGCAGTTCGCGGCTCGCTGGCGCGGGAATGAAAGCATCTACGCGGTTATCGAGTGGATGAGCCGTCAGGTCGTCGAGGAAAGCGTCGCGATCACTGTGGCCCGCGCAAGCGTGGTCGGGGTTGTGCTCGCCGTCGGAGCGATCTCGGTCGCAAAGCGCATCCCTCCGCTTCGTGCCACGCGCATCATCCTGTGGACGACCCTGCTCCTTTCACCTCAAGTTCACCCTTGGTATCTCGCCTGGTTGCTGCCGATCGAGATCGTGGCTGGCGGTCTCGCCGGCTTGGTGTGGAGCGCGAGCATCCTTTGCGCCTATGCTCCGCTCGATCGCTGGCTCGCTGAGGGGGTGTGGGAGATGCCGATCGCGCTTCAGGTCTTCGAGTACTCGGCGGTCGCCCTCGCCCTGGTCGTTGAGGGGCGCCGATCGAGGGCGCAAGACCCATGGTGGAACAGCTAGATTGATTCATAATTTCAGTATGTTGTCTGTCGCACCGGCCGGTGGTGAGCTCCTCGCTGGGTTTTAGCTTGCAGGGAGGACACCAGCCCCTAAACTGCGCGGCCCCTGAGTACCAGGGCGTGACGGATTCACCATGTACGCGGTCATTCAAACAGGCGGAAAACAGTATCGCGTCGCCGAGGGCGACACGATTCGCGTCGAAAAGCTGCTGGGCGACGTGGGCTCCAAAGTGGAGTTCGACGACATCCTGATGGTTGGCGGTGGCAAGGTCGCGGTGGGCAAGCCCCTTGTCGGTGGCGCCAAGGTCGTAGCCGAAATCACGGCGCAGGACCTTGCCAAGAAAATCATCGTCTTCAAGATGAAGCGCCGAAAGGGCTATCGTCGTCGACGGGGCCATCGTCAGCCCTACACCGAGCTTCGCATCGACAGCTTGAAAGGGTAGGGAAGCGCCATGGCACACAAAAAGGGTCAGGGTTCAACCCGCAACGGGCGCGATTCGCAGCCCCAGTACCGGGGAGTCAAGGCATTCGGTGGGCAGACCGTGTCCGCTGGTAGTATCTTGGTTCGTCAGGTCGGTCAGTCTTTTCACCCCGGCGAGAATGTCGGTGTCGGGAAGGACTACACGTTGTGGGCCAAGGTTGACGGCGTGGTGAAGTTCGAGCGCCGCGGCCGAACGGGCAAGCGTGTGAGCGTCTATCCCGTCAACGGTTGAGCACTTCCCTTGCAGGAGCGGTTCCCGGCGCCGGAATTCCACTCCCCTCGGGGGAGCATCTTTCCGCCACCCGCGGGACGTCGCGTCTATTGCAATCGCAACTTGAGGCTCGACCAAATCAGCGTGGTCGGCTTCGACATGGACTATACGCTCGCGATCTATCGCCAAGCGGAAATCGACCGGCTCAGCATCGAAGCAACCCTCGTCAAGCTCGTCGAGCGCGGCTACCCCGAGGAGCTCCTATCGATGAAATACCGGACGGACTTTCCCGTTCGAGGCCTGCTGATCGATCGGAAGCTCGGCAATGTGCTCAAGATGGACCGTTACCGTTACGTGAAGACCGCGTACCACGGGTTTCGCAAGCTCACGCGCGAAGAGCGTCGCCGAGCCTACCACACCCGACGCCTTCGCCCGGGCACGGAGCGCTACCACTGGGTCGACACGCTGTACGCGCTTTCGGAAGTCGCGGTCTACGCTGCAGTGGTCGATCACTTCGAGAACCGCGGGCGCACCGTCGACTACGGCAAGCTCTTCGCCGATGTCCGAGAGTGTGCGGATATCTCGCACCAGGACGGATCGATCCTCGACGTGGTTCTCGCGGACCTCCCCAAGTACGTGGAGCCCGATCCTGACATCGGCGTCCTGTTCCACAAGCTCCGCAGTGCCGGCAAGCGCCTTTTCGTCCTCACCAACTCAGGACCCGAATACACCAGCGCCATGATGTCGCATCTCCTCGATGACGCGCTTGACGAGTACCCCAGCTGGAGAAACTATTTCGACTACGTCATGACGGCCGCGAAGAAGCCGAGTTTTTTTACGGGCAACGCTCCCTTCGTCGACTTCGAAACCGAGGAAGAGACCACGAAGCCCAAACGCGGGCGAGTCTACTTGGGGGGCAACATCGCCGCTCTTCGACGCACCCTCGCCGTGCCAGGAGACGAGGTGCTCTACGTCGGTGACCACATCTACGGCGACGTTCTTCGCGCCAAGAAGGAATCCGCGTGGCGCACCGCAATGATCATTCAAGAGATGGATGACGAGCTGCGGACTTTGCGCGAGCACGCGGTCAGCTTCGAACGCCACGATGCTCTCGAGGAGATGCGTATAGCGGTGCAGGACGAGCTCAGAGAGAATCAAGCGCGCTTGAAGGAAGTCGAGCGAGCGCTCAACAGCGACGCCCCGAACTCTCCCAAGCCGGCGCTCGAGGCCCAGCGATCTCGCCACCGTCGCTCGATCGACCGCCTTCGGGCCCAACTCCGCGATCTCGACGCGGAGAGCTCCGCCCTGAACGACACCCTCGACGAGGCTTTCCACCCGTTCTGGGGTTCCAGCTTCAAGGCGGGCAACGAGATCTCGAGCTTCGGCAACCAAGTCGAACAGTACGCGTGCCTCTATACGTCACGCGCCACGAACTTCACGCAATACTCGCCAATGCACTACTTCGAGAGCCCCAGGCACCGGATGGCGCATGAAGCGGGCACGAGCCCCGGCGCGTAGCAGCGGCGGGGACAGACAGCGTCAGCGCCAGTGTCAGCGCCAGCGCCAGTGCCAGCGCCCCCAGTGTCAGTGCCAGCGCCCGTGTCAGCGTCCATGTGATCATTCTTGGGTCGCCGTGATTTCCTTTCTGAGCGGCTCGGCCCCCCCTCCCGTTTGTGAGGGGACCCGATCCACTCAGAAAGGAAATCACTCATGGGACTCATCGTTCAACAGAAAGCACTTCAGGCAGCGAGGGGGCTTCAGCCTCTTCTGCCCATCATCAGGAAGCGCGACAAGGACCTCTTCGACCAGGTTCGGAGGGCTATGAATAGCGTCGTTCTCAATATTGCCGAGGCTGATGGAAATGACTCGGGGACGGCGAGAGCTCGCTTTGCGACTGCGTGTGGCTCAGCCAAGGAAGTCCGTGTGGGGCTCCAGCTTGCCGCAGCCTACGGCTACATCGGCCAAACCCGATTGGCGGAAGTGGACATCGCGCTCGATGAGGTCTGCGCGATGTCCTGGAGGCTGTCGGGCCGTTAGCCCCTCCGAGCCAAGCACCACGTAATGGCACACACCTCGTCGAGTTTCTCGTCGAGGTGGGTCGCCGTCTGTGCCTCGATGTACCCCCAGTCGCTTGCCACATCGAGTGCCGCCCGAACTTCCTTCGCGGACCCACACGCGGTGGCAAAGCGCGCCCGCGCATTCCCCGCATCACTCCCCCGAGCTTCCGCGATATTGAGGACCACACTCTGCGCAGCCCTCTTGAGCTGGTCTGCAAGCACCCGATCTCGTCCCTGCACCACCCGGAGGAGCGGAGCGAGCTCCCGCACAACCTTTCGGGCTCGGATGTAAACGTTAGTGGATTGCATTTTGTACTCCTTGATTTGGGTTTGGGCCCCGTTGGCCTCACCCCGCTGTGGTCACAAACCCAAATCAAGGAGCGCCAGCGCCAGCGCCAGCGCCAGCGCCAGCGCCAGTGCCAGCGCCAGTGCCAGCGCCAGCGCCAGTGCCAGCGCCAGTGCCAGCGCCAGCGCCAGTGCCGGGCGCGGGTCCTTCAGGTGTTTTTTTTGTTCCCACGAGCCCGCTCTTGTCTATACTGCTGTCGCTAACGGAAGAGGAGCGCGACATGGCCAAAGCAGTAACGAAGAAGCGAACCACCAAGAAGGCCGCGAAGAAGCGAGCCGCGCCGAAGAAGGCCGCCAAGAAACGCGCGAGTAGCGCCGCTAAGCGCGCGAGAGCTGAAGTGGACGCATTGAGGAAGAGGGCCACCAAAGAGCTCGCCGCTCTCAGGAAGAAGCTCGACAAGGCAAGGCGGGACGCAAAGAAAGAAACGGCTGCCCTCAAAAAGAAGCTCACCGCCGCAACAAAGACGCTTCAAAAGAAAACAAAGAAAAAGCGACCCGCCAAGAAGAAGTAGACGCGCGGTAACGTCCAGCGACTGCGCCAGCGTGAACTCCAGGGGGGATGCTTGCGAAGCGGCACACAGGTGCTAAGTCGGGCTCCCCTTGGGGCGGTAGCTCAGCTGGGAGAGCACTACACTGGCAGTGTAGGGGTCCGGGGTTCGATCCCCCGTCGCTCCACCCCATGAAACCGACGCTTTGCGTCGTCCGGGGGGCAAACCCCCACGTCCACTGGCACTGGCGCTGACACTGGCGCTGGCACTGACACTGGCATTGGCACTGGCGCTGGAACTGGCACTGACACTGGCGCTGACGCTGGCGCTGAGCACTGGGACCGTCATCCCAAATTTTGACGTTTCAGGTTGGGGCAGCGAAATGGAGGCGATGCGCACCGCTGTCCTATGCGCCCTCCTTCTCTCCTCGGCCTGCAGTGCCTATGACGACCTTCGGCTTCTCGATATCGAAGCGATCGAACCGCCGCAAATCGAGCCAGGAGGGACGCTCCGCATTCACGGAGAGGGCTTTCCGCTTGGGCGCTCCGCTGTCGTGAGCCTTCACGGAACCCTCCATCGACCGGGTGTCCCTGCGAGCCCCCTCGATGTACGCCTCCGTGCGGAGGTCCAGACCGAGACGCTCATCGAAGTCCCGATCGATGCCGAGTTCATGCGTTCGATCGGTGGTCGCGCCACTTTGGAGGGGAGTCTACGGCTCATCTTTCGAGCCGCGAACGATCGCCGCGACGTGTTCGCTGAGCAGCCCGTTCTCGTTGACTTCCTACCCGACACCTCTGTTCAGCTTCGCACCGAGCCGAACGTGTACGAGCCGGTTCAATCTATCGACGGGCAGCACTTTGGTGTTGCGCTTTCGCGCGAAGAGTCTGGTACGATCGGTGTCCGCGTTGAGTCCGTCGATCCGCACAGCTTCGCGGCGACACAAGGAGTGCGTCCGGGCGACACCCTGGTTGGCCTCGATGGAATGCGCCTCTACAGTTGGCGCGATTTCTTCCCCGACCCGAGCCAAACCGAGTCGAGCGTGTGGGTCGCACGACCCGGCTTAGAGGGAGTGCATATGCTGCGCTGGTGGCACGAGGCGACCGAGCGTCGGGCCGATCCGCTGACGTTCGGCGTTTTGCTGCTCTTTGGGCTCCTGCTCGGGTGGCTTTCCCCGATGGCGCTCCGGCTCGGAAAGGCACCATCGGCCTCGATCGAGGTCTGGCTGACTCGACTGAGCCTCGTTCTCGTGTTCGTCGCGGCGCTCTTTTGTGCGTCCGCCCTGCAGTGGACGACGATCTGGATCCTGGTCCTCGGATCGCTGGCCGCGCTCTTTTCGCTCGCCGCGCGAGACCGGGTTGCCATCACGAGCTTCGCGTTTGCCGTCCTCTCGACCCTCACGGTCATGCTCCTGGCTCGTACCGCAAGCATCGCGTCCATCGTAGCGGCCCAAGATGGGACGGTGCTCGATTGGTATCTTTTTCGGACGCCGGCGTCGACCCTCGCCTTTGGTAGCTATCTCTACGCGCTCGGTGAGCTCGGCGGTCAGAACCGCCTCTCGGCCTCCCTCTATGCGTCCGCCGCCGCGGTTCTCGGAGCGGCGCTCTTCCTCGGTGGTTGGGAAACCACAGAGCCCGTTTTGGGCGTTTCACTGTTGGTTGCCAAGGCCGGCGCCATACTTCTAGGTGCGCGCTTCTTTCGGATGAGCCGCCAAGTCGCCATCTCGGCGTTGGGCCTCGGGCTCTCGCTTGCCCTCCTCGGAGCGTGGGCGGGTACCGACGTGCTGCTCTCCTATTGGAGCGCGCTCGCCGCGGGCTGCGTCGGGGCGGTGCTAGTCCGAGCAATCGTGCCGGCTTTGCACCGACCGTCGGTTCCTGCGGTCGCCTAGCAGCGGAACCGTCCTAAGATCTTCCCTACGTCTGCGCTAAGAAATCTCGCAAGAGGGTCCGCTGCTGTTCCGATGGCGCCAAGAACTGCAATCCGGCAGTGACCGCGTCCTGGCCCGCGCGCTTCGTCCATCGCACCGATGCTGCGCATTCGAACGGCGCGCGGTCGGGATCTTCGATCCCATCTTGCGTCAAGAAGAAGCTCACCGTTACCACTTCACCGACCGTCAGGGCCCTCGAGAACAACACCGCGGCACCTCCGGTGCTCAGATTCTGGGTCTCCGCGTGGAGGGTTTCGCCCGAGAGCGTGAGTTCGCAGGAGATCCGGATCGGGTAGCGCTCGTCCTCCCGCTTCTGAGGGTGAGTCTCCATCACTTCCTCATGATGAAGAAGACGGGCCACGTCGCAAAATTGTGTGCACTACTCCGAACCGGTTTATTGGACAGATCGCCGTGCTCGACTCTGCGAGCGGACCGTGTTGGCTTCTCCGCGGAGCTCGGGATCGTTGGGCGTATCGCGCAATAGGTTCGCGTAGATGGCCAGCGAGCGCTTGTAATGGCCCTGGTCCGCCAAGATGCGGGCCATCGTGCGCGTCGGGAACGGCTCTTCGAATGTGAAGTACGAGCCCGAAAAGACCCCTGCTGGCGGGCGTGAAGGGGGCGCCGAGCTTGGCGTTTTCGGAGGCGGTGCGGCGCCCGAAGGCGCGTCGGAGGGGGGCGCGAAGTGCTTCGTGTCGGCCTGCGCGGACTCGCCTTCCGGCTCGGCGTCCGAAAGCTGTTCGTCGGGCGTTGCGGTGGTTTGGAGAGCCCACTTGGCGAAGCCCAGCACGCGACCGAGGAACCCTTCCGGCGGAGGCCCCCCGACCCGGTCGCGGATCACGTGTATCAGCTGAGCCCGGCTCAATGCGTACGTGTCGTTCACGCCCAGCCGCTCCGCCTCCGCGCGAAGCTCAGGTGTGGTCAGATTGTAGAGCTTCGTCAGATCCATCGAGCCAGTTCCAGGTCCATCTCTTCTAGCGCGTTCTTCGCCTGCTCGCAGTCACGATCGATCTGATCGCGCAATTCCTGCAAACCGCCGAACCTATGCTCACCGCGAATGCGCGAGACGAAACCGACGCGGAGTCTCCTGCCGTAGAGATTCCCCTCGAAGTTGAAGAAATGTGGCTCGACCGAGCGGCCCGCGTCGAACGTTGGGCGCACGCCGAGGTTCGCGACCCCATGGAGTAAGGGGGCATCCGCCTCGTCGAGCACCCGGGCGACGACCGAATAAACCCCATCTTTGGGCAGTTGCAGTGGTTCGACATCGAGATTCGCGGTGGGGAAGCCGATTTCTCGACCGCGCTGGTCTCCTCGGACGACTGTGCCGGCTACCTCGTGGACGCGGGTCATCATCAAGGCGGCGTCCTCTACGTTTCCGTCTTCCTTGAGGATCCGGCGGATACGAGTCGAAGAGATGGACTCACCCTCGTGCATGACGGGTTCGACCACCTCGACTGTGAATCCGACGCGCTCCCCCCATTCGCGCAGGGTGACGATGTTCCCGGATCGTTTGTGCCCAAAGTGAAAATCCGGTCCAATGACGACGCCCTTTGCGCAACACGCGTCCAGTAGCACGCGCTCGACGAAGGCGTCTGGGGTGGTTTTCGCGAAGTCTGCATCGAACGGCAAAACAACCACATCATCACACCCCGCCCCCTTCAATAAGTCGACACGGCGAGGCATACCCGTGAGCAAGACCGGTGAGCGGTCGGGTGCCAGGATCGAGGTCGGATGCGGGTCGAAGCACATCGCTAGGGTTTGCCAACCATGCTCGTCGGCCGTGCGTTTTGCGGCGTCGATCAGCGCCCTGTGACCAAGGTGTACGCCATCGTGGTTGCCAGGGGTAACGACAGAAGGTGCTCGGCGCATCGGTTCAGGGGGGCGTGGAGCGGTGAACGTGCTCCGCCTTCAAGCACCTACAGCGCCCTCGGGGGCACTTCAACTCGAATGCGGTCGATACGCACGTTGGTGACGTTCGCCTTTCGGTGGGGTATGGTTGAAAACATGAGGAATTCGAAGGGGAGGTCGAATCCCAAGGAAGAGGCTCCTTTTGAGGAAGTCATGGAGCGCCTCCAGACCGTTGTGGAGCAGCTCGAAGAGGGAGATTTGCCTCTCGAGCAGTCTTTGGCGATCTTTGAGGAGGGGGTTCGTTTGTCTCGCGCCGGTGCGAAACGACTCGATGAGGCCGAGCGTAGGGTAGAGGAGCTCCTAGCCGCCGGAGACGAATTGCAGACCAACCCTCTGGAAGAAAGCGAAGCGGGGGAAGCATGAGCCAGGTCCTCACAGTACCGACACATTTCAACGATATTGGAGAGCTCTCCGAGGGCTTTCTCGACCGCGTCGAACAAGACACGCTCATTCTCTATGGGCCTGTTCCCTACGAAGACGGGTCCGACATCGACTTTGTGGTTTTGCTCGCGGATGGCACTACGGCCCTCGAAGGCAGCGGCCGGGTCCGTGCGGCGGTCGATGGTGGCGCCGAACGTGTTCCCGAGACTCGCTACGACGTGGTCCTAGAGGCGCTCGAGCTGGACGGTCGCTATGAAGTCGTCTTCGAGCGTCTCGTGATGGAGCGGCAGGCGGTCTCGGATCGTGCACCTGCCGAAGACGACGCGCCCGCCACGGGCGACATGGAGGCGACGCCCCCGGACGAAACAGACGACGGGAACGAAGCCGAAGAAGCGGCGGCCCCCGAGGTCAAGATCGCCGCCGAGGAAGTCTACTCCATACCCCCCGACGAAATCTTGTCCGTCCCGCCGGGCGACCTTGAAGACGTGGAGTCTGCCGAAGAAGCCGAAGTTGCCGAAGAGGACGACGACGAGATGGAAATGAAGATGTCCGTCGAAGAGGCATCGGTCGACGACGCCACCGATTGGGACAAAGAATCGCCGGTCGAGCTTTCGATGGACGCACAAGCCACGCTCGAGAAGTACGCAGGCTCACACGAGGAGCAGGGTCCCGTCGGAGAGGCCTACGACGAGGCCACTGCTTCCGAAGGGACATTCGAAGGAGCGTTGCAGGCTGAGTTCGATGAGGACGGCGAGCCGCTCGTGGCCGCTGAGCCCAATGTCGGCGCTCCGGTTCCAAAGCCTTCGATGGCCGCGCCGCCGGAGGTGCCCCCAGCACCAGCTGGTCTCGACTTCGTTCCGCCCCCAGACGGGCTCACGCGGCCTTCGCGAGCCAGCGCAAACGAAGACCTGATCGCCAGCTATGAAACGGCCGGGGAGGAAGAGAACTCGGGTCTTTTCGAGTACGAAGAAGGGCTCCCGATTCCATCACGGCCGCCGCTCCCCGACCTAGACCCAGCGCGCCGCGTCGCCGCGGTTGAAGCAAACGATGTCGAAGACGTCGAAGACTCGGAGCCACCCGAGGCCGATGACGACTACGAGGAAATTCGACTCAGCGACCTTGCTGAAAGCGCCGAAGAGGGGTGACGTCTCATGAGACCCTTCGTTGCCGCCATCCTGTGCGCTTTGAGCCTACTGGTCACGACACATGCGAGCGCTGATGCGGTGGTCCACGTCATCGTACGCAATATCGACGAGCAGCCGGTCGACGGCCTCGTCAAGCTCAGGCCACTCGGTGACGGCAAGAGCTTCAACTGCTCAACCGTCAAGGGTGCCTGCACGATGCGCTCGGTCCCGGGCGGCAGCTACATCGTCACCTTCCAGCCCAGCAAGGGGAGCTCCCCCACCCCCCGCAAGGTCATGATTCCGCCTGACGGCGAAGCAGACCTTCATATCTCGGCGAAATAGCGCCGGAGTTGGACCCGGGCGCCCTCAGAATGTAATCATTTCGAGCGGGGAAGCTCGCGAAGGGGATGCGAAGTAGCCGGATACTGTCCTGCCTGGCAGGGATTGTCGTGTTGGGGTGCGCGGTGTTCGTTCGTGCGGATGGCGATCGACCTGACGCCGGGACGCGCGACGACCAGCTGCTTCTCTCCCAGAACAGTTTTAGCGGGCCTACCGGTGGCATCCGCGTCGTCGATGCGTCCTCCGGCCCGAAAGGCACCTTCCGGCTTGCGCTGAACACCGAGTTCTTCCTCATTCGGGACTACTTCGTCCCGAATGACAGGACGCAGCACTTTGCCGGCAACCTTTCGCTGAGCGTGACTGCGACCGACTACCTCGAAGTGTTCGCATCGGCCGAGGTCACGTCGGCTTGGGACAATTCGACCGATCCGATGTTGGTGCAGCGCGTGGCCGACGCCTTGATCGGGCTCAAAGGCTATCACTGGGTCAAGCCCTGGGTCGCGCTCGGCGGCGATGCGAGCATTGGGTTCCCAGGCGGCGTAGGCGACATGAAAGCAACGTTTCGAGCCACGAGCGTCGGGCTTCGCGTGAATGCGACCCTCGACTTCCGAACGTATCACCGTCGCAAGCTGCCGCTGATCACGAGGCTCAATGGGCAATACTGGTTCGACAACTCGGCGAAGCTCACCGGGAGTATCGGTACCGAGGGTCCGCTCACTCCTTTTGAACGCTTCGCTTACGGGATCAACGAAACCGACACGTTCCGGATCGGTGCGGGGGTCGAGGCGCCGCTCGAAGCCGGCAAAGTGGGCCTCCATCCCCTGCTCGACTGGCGTTGGGACATTCCCGTCAATCGACAAGATTTCCAGTGTGCCTCGGCGAGCCTCCCCGGTGGCGACAACTGTCTCTCCGACGTCGGGGTCAAAGCGTATCCGATGACCCTGACGATCGGCCTACGCGTGTATACGCCTCCCAAAGGGCTGACGTTCACGGTCGCTGCAGACGTCGGCCTCACTGGCACAAGCGATTTCGTGCGCGAGCTCGCTCCGAATGCGCCCTACAACATCCTCTTCGGCATCGCCTACGCTGTGGATCCGCGTCCCCGTCATGTCTCGGAGGAGCCGGTGACCGTGCCGGCGCCGCGCGTACCAGCCGCCGAGGGCCGCGTTTACGGCTTCGTGGTTGACGCGCACAGCGACCAGGCTGTCGCGAACGCCCGTGTCACGGTGGTCGGACAGAAGCCGTCCCCCCAGACCAGTGACGACGACGGACGCTTCATCACTTATGCGGTCCCAGTCGGCGAGGTTACCCTCGAGGTCAGTCATTCCGAGTATGAACCCACGGAGTGCCTCGCATCGTTTGTAGAGCCCGATCCCTTGGAGGAGATCGAGCCAATCGCTGAGGTGATCTGCCGGATGACTCCGAGCAGCCTGGAAGGCGGTCTCCGGATCACCGTCGTCGGCAAGAAGGGCAGGCCCGTTCCAGCCGTTGCGGTCACCATACGCGGTCCTTCCGACCATAGGCTGGTGTCCGACGACACCGGACAGGCTTTCGTCGAGCTTCCGGCCGGGCGATACACCGCCTACATCGACGACCCCGCGTATCTCGTCGCGGTGAGTGACGTCGCGGTCGCCCCCCGCGAGGAAGCCATGCTGACGCTCAAGATCTTGCCGAAGCCATCCCGCCCGCGGGTCATAGTGCGGGGCCAGCGGATCATTCTCCGCAGTCAGGTGAGCTTCGCCACCGGAAGCAACGAGATCCTGCCGAACAGCGAGCCCTTGCTCCTCGAGGTCGCCGACGTCTTGCTCCGTGACCCTTCTCTCGAGCTCATCGAGATTCAGGGCCACACCGACAATCGCGGCGAGCGAGAGCTCAACATGAAGCTATCGCAGAGCCGTGCCGAGGCCGTACGGGAGTGGTTGGTCGGGCACGGCGTCGAGCCCGCGCGACTGATCGCTAAAGGCTACGGCCCGACCCGTCCGATCGTGCCCAACATCACCGCGCATAACCGCGCCCGCAACCGCCGGGTTCAGTTCACGATTGTGCGTCGCGCTGGAGCGAGCGCCGCCGCAACACCGTGACCGCTAGCAAGGCGAGAAGAAGCGCTCCCCAGGGGGACTCGCCAGAGCTGACTCTTGCTGCCGAGCAGCCCCCGCTGGAGGGGATCGGAGTCGGATCGGTGCAGTTTGGGGGACCATCGTTTTCGCAGTTGAGATCCAAGCCACCGACGACATCGGGGTTGCACGAATCATCGAGACTACCCGGCGGATAGATCGCGCACACCGCGCGGATGTCGTCCTGCTCAAGCGTTCGCTTCGACACTTCAGTGCGTGCCGAGGACGGAGCCATGGTGGCGCCGTCGACGTTGGAATGGCCGATACCGATGAAGTGTCCGACTTCGTGCGTCACGATGCTCTGCAAGTCCACCGGGCCCGGGTTGCCGGTCGTGCCGGGCTCGCATCCCGATTCCGAACAGCGCTCATAGGGGCCCAGGAGATCGTTGATCATCATGTCGGCATCGAAAATCTCACCGGTTGAGGTGTTGTGCCAAACGATGGTGACGGCGAACGCGTTCGGCGAGTACTCGCTGCCGCATTGGTCTTCCCAGGGATCGAGAAATGCGATCGTGTTGACGTTGCCGCTCTCTCGGAACTCCGCTCGCTGGCACGTCGACGAGTTGAGTGGCTTGAAAATCAAGTCGACGGGTTCTCCGTCGCAGGTCTCGTTTTGCCACGTGTTGAAGGAGGTATCGACCACCTGCTCGACGTCGCTGAATGGCATCCAGCTGCTGCCGCGTCGATCGATGGCATACGAAAGACATGCGACGGGCCACTCGAGAAACTCGCCGCGCTCGAGGCAGATCTGGTTGCCAACTTGGGTGCCGCCGTCGGTCGTCATTCGGCAAAATGCCGAGGCGTGGCCGGCCGTCAGCGCCGCGACCAACATCAGCCCGATCGCGAGCGCGAGAAGAACACGGCTACTCAAGGGTCCCACCCGCTTGCTCTCGCACGATCGTGCTTACTCTCTCGAGGAAGGCTTTCAGTCGCTCCTTGCGAGGGAGGGCGCCGGGGCTCCGTTTGAGCAGGCCGTCCGCACCGCGCCGCACTAGAAGCAAACCCTCACGGCTCTGGAAGACGGTTTCGTCTCCTGCGTCCATCCGAATGCGCATCACGCCCTGCGCCATTCCAACCGGCCGAAACGCGAGCTGGTTGCCCTCTCGCATGAAGATGACTGCGCGCTCGCCGACCGAGAACGTCGGCTCTCCCTCGACGCGCATGCCGAGGTCTCCGATCTGCCCTCCGAGCACCTGGATGATCACCTCGGGCTCATCGTCCTTGGTCGGGGCGTCACCTCGCAGCTCACGCTCGACCTCGACGCGATACCAAGTGGCGATGGTGCCATCGCCACGCTGAAAGGCCTCGGCGAGAACCACCCGCCCGACGACGATCCGGTCGGACTGTGCAACGAGCTCCGACAGGTCTAGGGCCTGAACGATGGACCCATTGGCGGGGCTAGCCGTAATTAGGGCGGCGAGCAGAACCGCGCACAGTCCCAAGAGCGCTCTGAATCTAAGCATTTTCTAACCCTGCAGTCCTCACCCAGGGTCGTCAAGCGATCGGGATCACGACGATCTCAATTGACAATTTCGTCCGAGTCTTCGTACACCTGTTCCCATGTACGAAGATCTGCTGGTAGGCCGCCTCGGGCGGGCGCTCATAGGGTTTTGTATTGTGATGCTCGGGGCGGGCTGCGACGTCACGAAGCTTACCGCCGAATCGACGGCCGGGCTCTTCGAGCGTGCAGCCCCGGCGTTCGAAGAATACTGGGACTACGATCTCGCGGGGGAGGCTCTCCCAGCCACCATCGTTCAATTCGAGGGCATACTCCGCGTCGCGCCCGATAGCGACGCGTTGCTAGCTCAGCTCTCGCAGGCGTACTTCGGCTACGCCTACGGCTGGATCGACGTCGATGTCGAGGCGCTCGAGTTCGAGGGAAAGTACGACGAGGCAGACGCACAAAGGCGGCGGGCGCGCATCATGTACATGCGCTCCAAGGACCTCACCATGCACCGGATCAGTCTTCTGCATCCCGGTGTCTACGACGCGACCAGAGGGAGTGTGGAAGAGCTCCAGGCATGGCTCGCGGCGTCGTTCGTCAAAAAGGGCGACGCGTCGTTGCTCCTTTGGGCTGGCCAGGCGTGGGGCGCCTACATCAATACAGCCAAGGATGACATGGTCGCCGTGGCGGACCTTCCGTACGCCAAGGCCCTCGTAGAACGCTCGATCGAGCTCGACCCCGATTACTACCATGCTGCGGGCTATCTCTTCATGGGCGTCGTCACCGCGTCAGAAATGGCGGCCGATCTGGACGCCGCGAAGGCCTATTTCGACAAGGCTTTGGACTCAACGGAGCGGCGAGCCTTGATGACCCAGGTCAGCATGGCCCGGTACTACGCGGTGCAGACAGGCAATCGCGCTTTGTTCGACGAACTGATCGCCGAAGTTCTCGACGCGGGTGATGTGCTTCCGGAGGCCCGCTTGGCCAATCGCATGGCAAGAGAGCGCGCCGAACTGTACACCACCTACGCAGACCAACTTTTCTAGTGATCTCAGGGTATAAATGGGGATTGGCGAAAGACCTAACAGTTTTCGTTGACTCAGAGCCTGATCCTGAGTGAATGTTCGGCTTCCTCGAGCCGTATTAATCGATGGGGTCTGACCCTACGGGCCCCGTCTCCGGCTCGAGCGAGGCAAAGATGAAGCACAGATTTGCACCAACTCTGGTGGTCCTCGGCCTCGCGCTTCTCGCGTCGGCCGTCCCAGGAGGGGTTGTCAGATCCGCGGATGCGGAGGGCGCCACCGAGCTTCGGATAGCCACCTTGGCGCCGAGCGGTTCCTCTTGGATGAGGATATTCAACGCGTGGAACTCGACGCTGCAAAAGGAAACCGACAACACCTTGAAGCTCCGTTTCTACACTGGTGGAAGCCAGGGGGATGAGCGCGACTTCGTCCGGAAGATGCGTGCTGGCCAGATGGATGGCGCTGCGGTGACCACGACGGGTCTGGGCATGGTGGTCCGGTCGATTTTGGTATTGGCGCTGCCCGACGTGATCACCGAGTACGATCAACTCGACCGGGTGCGCGATGAGCTCAACAGTCGATTTGCCGAGATGTTCGACAAGGAAGGCTACAAGCTTCTCGGCTGGGGGGATGTCGGCAAGACGCGCATCTTTTCGATGCACAAGTTTGAACGACCTTCC
The DNA here is from genome assembly GCA_964194675.1 of uncultured Coxiellaceae bacterium. Lineage (GTDB taxonomy): Bacteria > Myxococcota_A > Polyangia > Polyangiales > Houyiibacteriaceae > SG8-38. Next base: position 49,347 of record CAXMND010000064.1, read on the forward strand.
GATCTGAAAAAGCTGCGACCTTGGGCCTGGAAAGACGATCTGATCTTCTCGGAGTTCTTGAAGGTCGTCGGTGCCAACGGGGTTCGTCTCGGCGTTCCCGAGGTGTACCCCGCGCTTCAGACGAAGATGGTCGATACCGTTCCCGCTTCTGCGCTCGCGGCGGTTTCGCTCCAGTGGTACACGCGGCTCAAGTACGTCACTGCCGACAACAGTGGCATCATCGTTGGCGCTACCATCATTCGAAAAGACAAGTTCGAGGCCCTGACGGAGGAGCAGCAAAAGGTTCTCGTCGACACCGGTATCCGCGCCCACAAAGCGCTCAACAAATCGATTCGCCGCGACGACGACAAGTCCTACGACACCATTCTGAAGCGAGGGATCACCGCGATCGACACCAGCGCCGCCAAGCCTGAATGGGAAAAGGCCGCCAAACAGGTACGCACCAATCTTACCGGTCGTGTTTACCCAAAGAGCCTACTCGACGCGGTCGAGAGCGCAGCGGGGAGTAGCCAATGAAACGTATTCGGCGCCTGGATAGAGGGATTGCGCGAGGCGAAGCGGCGGTAGCCGCGACGGTCCTCCTGCTCATGATCGTAGTCGCGGCCGCGCAGGCCGTCCTTCGCAATCTCACCAATCTCGAATTCGAGTTCGCGAACGCCGCGCTCGAACGGTTGTCGTGGGCGGACTCTTTCCTCCAGAAGGGCACCTTGTGGCTGGCCTTCTTCGGCGCGTCGCTTTCAACTTTTGATGAAAAGCACATCGCGATCGATATCCTGCCTAGGCTCTCGCCACCACGGATGCAGCAGCTGCTTCGGGGGATCACTTCGCTGTTTGGGTCTGTGGTGTGTTTCTACTTGGGGCGCGTGTTCTGGCTTTCGGTTCTCAACAACGCGTTAGAGATTCCGCTGGAGTACGCGATCCTCGGGCCTAACGACGAGATGGTGCACGTCTGTATGGCCCCGGCTCAGATGCTCGCAGACGCAGGGCTCTCGCGGCCGGACATGTTCTGCGGGATTCGCAGCCTGATCGAGGTGTTCGGGGCGAAGATGTCGACCCCGGATGTTTCCCTGCAACTGATCGTCCCCGCGATGTTCATGTTCATTTCGTTCCGCTTCCTCTCGCGCGCGGCCGCTGCCAGCATCGCCTTCATCACGAAGAACTACCCCGAAAGCCAGGGATTCCCGGGCATCGACGAGGGGGAGGCCTGAGATGGACACTATTTGGATAGTCCTGCTCACAGTGATGGCGATCCTCGGCGCGCCGCTGTTCACTATCTTCGGCGCTGCGGCGATGCTCCTTTTCCTGGCGCTTCCCGACACCAGCATCACCGGCACCGCCAACGACGTCTTCAGCGAGAAATTCGCCGACTCGCCGCTCCTGGTCACGATTCCGTTGTTCACTTTCGCCGGCTACCTCATGGCCGAGAGCGGGACGCCTCAACGTCTCGTGAAGGTCTCGCGCGCGTGGCTCGGATGGATGCCTGGTGGTTTGGCGATGGTGTGCTTGGTCGCGTCCGCTTTCTTCACAACCTTCACCGGCGGCAGCGGCATCACGATCGTTGCGATCGGCGGTCTTCTCTTTCCGGCGCTTCTGTCCGACAAGTACAACGAGAACTTCTCCCTCGGCCTGGTCACGACCGGCGGTTCGCTAGGGCTCCTGTTCCCGCCAAGCATCCCGATGATCCTCTACGGCGTCGTCGCCGGCGTCATGATCGAGAAGATCTTCTTGGCCGGCATGATCCCAGGCATCATCGTGGTGGCCGCCCTCGGCGTCTATAGCGCGATCATCGGCGTCAAGCAGAAGATGCCCCGGACGCCCTTCGCGTGGAAAGAGGCGTTTTCCTCTTTTTGGGAGGCGAAATGGGAGGCGGCGCTTCCCGTGGGTCTCCTTGGCGGGATGTACAGCGGCTTGCTCCGTATTCACGAGGCTGCGGCCTTTACCGCGATCTACGTCCTCATCATCGAGGTGTGGGTCTACCGCGACGTGAGCTTCAGGAGGGACCTTCCGCGGATCATCCGAGAAGCGATGACTCTCGTCGGCGCGATCCTGATCATTCTGTCGACCGCCATCGGATTTACCGCGTTCCTGATTCAGGCGCGGGTGCCTATGCTGATCCTCGAAAGCATGGAGGCCCTCATCAGTACGCAGCTGATGTTCCTCGTCGCCCTCAACTTCTTCTTGATCGGCGTCGGGATGTTGATGGACATCTTCTCCGCAATCGTGGTCGTGGTTCCGCTGATCGTTCCGATCGCCTTGAGCTTTGGCGTTGACCCGTACCATCTCGGTATCATCTTTCTGCTCAACCTCGAGATCGGCTACCTGACCCCGCCAGTCGGCCTGAATCTCTTCATCGCGAGCTTCCGGTTCAACAAGCCGATCACTCAGCTCTACAGATCCGTCTTGCCCTTCATCGGCCTGCTCGTCATCTGCCTCATCCTCGTCACCTACATTCCGGTCCTCTCGACCTGGCTCCCGAGCCTCATCGAGGACCAAGGAATCAGCCTCGACGCCCCAGGAGGCGACGAGGACGTGGAGGGTTTCGATCTTGACGCTCTCGAAGAAGGCGGCGATGAGTTCGATCTCGACGACCTCGAAGAAGACGACGACGACTGGGATCCGTCCGAAGACGATGACGAGTGGGCAGGCGACGACGACGACGACGATTGGGATCCCGCCGCCGACGACGACGTGTGGGAAGAAAGGACGCCCAAAGATGCGGGCAAAGAGCCGGACTCGGGGGCGGCCGAAGCCGAAGAGAAGCCGGAGCCGGACGAGGGCAGTCCCTAGCCGGCAGCGGCAGTGACAGCGCCAGCGTCAGTGACACTGACAGTGTCAGCGACAGCGCCAGTGACAGCGGCAGTGTCAGTGTCGGTGCCAGTGTCGGTGCCAGTGTCGGTGTTTGTGATCGAGCACGAGCACGAGTACGACCACGACCACGACTAGGAGTACGGGGTTGGGGGTCGCTTACTCGGTTTTCTTGCTCACCACGAAGCGTAGGTTTTTGAACTCGGTTTGTCCGAGCGTGTAGATGACCTCGGACAGGGTGCGGTAGGGGGTGCGCTTGTCGGCTATGATTTGGACGTCGCCGACGAATGGCTGGTTTGTGAAGCGTTGTGCCGTGCGTTTCTTGCGGTCGCGGATGTCGCCGAGGCGCTTGTAGAGGGGGATGATCAGGAACCCGCTGCTGCCGCCTTGTTTGAGGCTCGGGTCGATGATTCCGTTTCGAAGCTCTAGGACTGACTTCCCGTCGACGACCACTTCGCTCCGCGAAATCTGCAAGGAGAGCGCATCGCTGAGCTCGACTTTGGATGTCGAGTAAGGGATCCGGAGCTCGCTGCTCTCTTGGACGGCGGCCACCGAGGAGGTGGCGAACATCGCCATCATGTAGACGAGCAAGATCGTCAGCATGTCCATCATCGGATAGATGTTCAGCCCAAAGTGCTCAGGCTCAGGCCTGCGACGGAGCTTGGCCCTGACGACCCGGTTCACATAGGCCATCGAGACGGGCTTGTCCTCGATCGGTGGCGCCAGCGAGTTTTGCGCAGGTCGATCGCTCTCGTTCGTCGTCATCGAATCCCCGCAGAGAGCAAGACATCGGGGAACAGCGGCTCGCCCTCATCGCCGCGCACAGCGTCCATCGCTGCTACCAGGTGCTCATAGGGCACCTCCGGGTCAGCGCTGAGGGTGACACGCGTCTCATCCTCGAACTGCTGCTTCACCCGGGATACGCAGTTCGTCAAGCCTATCCAATCGTGCTCACCGTTCATCCTGGCCGGCACGGTCAGCACCTTGCCGGGCGCAGTGGTTGCGCATCCGCGCGCGAGCTTTCCGCCCGAGCCGGACACGATGACACCGGCGCGAGTGATTGTGACATTGAGGTTCAAGGCCTCGTTCTGAGCAGCTCGGCTCCCGATGCTGCCCTTGCGGTATTGAGGGAGGGCAGCCTCGACCTGCGAGAAGAACGCGACCGTCGCCAAGGTCATCAGCAAGAACATGACGATGTTCACGACGATGTCCAAGAACGGGACGATATTCAGCTCCTCGCTGAGCTCGGACGGATCCAGGTCAGGGATGTGGACGCGCTTCCGAATGTAGGCTCTTTGGCGTGGCGTGAGTCGTGCGGGCATCCCGAGCCCCGATCAGCCGCCTTGCCGACGCAGTGTGAGGAGGTTCTCGAGCTGCATCGTGACCTTTTCCATCTCATGCTTGTGCCGCTTGGTGAGGCCGTGGAGCACGAGGTGAGCGATCATGAAGATCACCGCGATCAGCAGACCGAGAAAGGTGTTCCACATTGCCTCGGCGATACCTGCGGAGAGCATGGCGGTCTTTTGCGAGGGGTCGTCGATCGTACCTACCGCCTTGAATGCGCGAATCAAACCGCTGATCGTGCCGAGCAGGCCGATCAGTGTGGCGATATTCGCGAGGGTCCAAAGTGAGCCAGTGCGCTTCTCGAGCGCAGGGATCACCTCGGACATTTTTTCTTCCATCGAAGCGATGACAGCTTCTTCACCGCGGTTGACCTGTGTAAGCCCGGACTTGACGACCTCGAGCAACGGTACGGCTTTGGCGTCGCACTGACGAATCGCGCGGTCAATGTTTCCGGCCTGCACCAGCTTGCGAATTCGATTCATGAATTCGGGTGCATCGACGCTGTAATTCATCCGGATGTACCAAGCGCGGTCGATGATGACGCCCACGCCAAAAGCCAAAACACCGAGATTGATGAACGAAAACGGAGCACCCTCGCGTAGTGCCTCCCAGATTTCATGCATTCTTGCGGCTCCCTCCAGCTCGCCCTGATCTCGGCGAGTTACCCCTGTTTTCGCTCCCCTTCAGTCGTGCTGGAACCCGGCCCGGGGGCTGGAATCCGTTGAAATCATTACGACTGTCGGGGCAAACCCCTTGTCGAGGGGGACGCTACCGCACGCCCCGCGGCGTTGTCAACGCGACTACAGCTTTTTCCGTTCTTCTCACCCAAGCTCCCGGCTCGAGAGGTTTCTAAGGAGTTGAATCAGGCACGATATTGACTTGCTGGATCCAACCGTTATCATCCCTATATAGTAAGCAAACCGTGGGAATGCTTACTGTTCTGGGGGGAACAGCGAGTTTTAATCAGAAGACAGTGGTGGGGATTGCACCGTACTCACTCGGGGTCCGGATAACACTGTCAAAGTAAAGTTCGCAGGAAGCAGGAAAAATGGCCAAGTTGGCGTATCACTTTGAAGCAGGCGGATGGGCGATGTGGCTGATCCTCATTTGTCTCGTGGTTGCGATCGGCTTCACCGTCGAGCGCGCGATGTATCTCTACAAGTCGTCGATCGATAAGGACGAGTTCATCGCCAAGATGCAGAAGTGCATCACCGCAGGAGACGTGGCGGGTGCGATCAAGGTTTGCTCGGCAGAGCACAACCCGCTCGCTCGCATCGTCAAGCAGGGTTTGCTCAAGGTGAACCGGCCCGACGAGGAGGTCCAAGCGGCCATGGATGAAGCTGCGCTCAAAGAGCTTCCACAGATCGAGCGTCGCACGCCGTACCTCGGTCTGCTCGCGAACGTCGGCATGCTCTTTGGTCTCTTCGGGACGGTTGTCGGTCTGATCACCGCGTTCGGCGAGGTGGCCAAGGCCGATGCTGCGAGTAAGGCGACCGGTCTTGCGAAGGGCATCGAGGAAGCGATGAACTGCACCGCGTTTGGTCTCATCACCGCGGTCTTCGCGCTGCTGATGATGGGCATCTTGAACGGTAAGACGCAGAAGATCATCGATGACATCAATGCGGCCACCGTCCAGGTCTTGAACCTGGTCGTCGGAAACCGCTCCAAGGTCGACCTTCAGAACATGCCGGCCGAGTAACGGCGAGAGGGCGTTCAAGTGGCATCGTTCGAAACAGGCGGAAGTAGCCCGGGAAAGAAAGCGGTCAATCAGGAAATCCCCCTGATTCCGTTCATCGACCTACTGCTCTGCTGCGTGATGTTCTTGTTGGCGACCGCGGTCTGGAACCAACTCGCCGCCGTGAACGCCAATCAGCAAGTTCCGGGGCAGGCCTCGACCGAGGATGCACCACCTGAAGACGAGAAAGTGAAGCTCATCCTACAGGTTCGGAACTCCGGCTACGTGCTGGGGTCCTCGGCCGGGGAAAGCATCGATATCAAGAAGCGGGTCGTGGCTGACCAGCGCGAATTCGATGTCGACGAGCTCGAGACCAAGCTTGCTCAGTGGAAGCAGGCTTGGGACAAGCGCGAAGATCTGATCGTCGCGCCCGAGGACGGCGTCCGATACGAGGATGTCATCGTTGCAATGGATGTCGCGTCTGCGGCCGGGTTCACGACCCTGTCGATGGCGGACGGAGCTGCGTTCCTGTAGGGGGAAACACGCATGGCAATCAAACGGCCACAACCGGAGCTGCTGCACCACATTCCTTTGAGGTTCGTTCGCGGCCGCGTTGCCGGGCACGGGCGAAAGGCAGTCGACCATCAGATTCCGCTGATTCCGTTCATCGACTTCTTGATCGTTCTCGTGATTTTCCTGCTCATGTCGTTCTCGGCGTCCGGTGAGCTGGTTGCGCAGCAGCCGACCATCTCCATGCCGGAGGCGGCGAACACCACGCGGATCGAGATCTCGCCGATCGTGGCGATCGATAGTCGCGTGATCACACTCGACGGCTCGCGCGTTGCAGACACGCAGACTCTGGGCGCCATCGCTCAGGTCGATCGCATCGAGCCGCTGATCCAGGGGCTCGAGGCGGAAAAGCGCAAGTGGGAGACCATCCATCCTTCGGAGCCTTTCGCCGGGCAGGTCATCGTCCAGGCGGACCGCGACATCGACTTCCGAGTCGTGAAGAAGGTGATGTTCTCAGCTGCTTCTGCGGGCTACGGCAACGTCAGCTTCGCGGTCAATCAGCGCGAAATGCAGTAGTCTTCCGATCATGGAGCCTGCCGAGCTCACTCCTGCCGAGTTCGAAGGCGGTCACGAGAACCGATACCGGCCGCGATTGCCGTGGAAGCGTATCGGCTTTTTGCTTGCGCTCGTGGGGCTGATCGTCGGCGGCTACTTCTGGCGCCAAAAGGTACGCGCCGACGAGCTCCGAGAGCGGATATACGGCCAGCACGCGCAGCAAGTGGCTCCGACGCTCGACGCGTTCGAGGCTACTGGAATCGACTTGAGACAAAAGGCGCTGTCGGCCAAATCTGGGGCCGCCGATCGACTGGTCGAAGCCGACGTGGTGCTTTCGGCGCTGCACGACGAGAAGATCTTCTACCTGAAGGTGCTCGCTACCGACCTCGCCTCCGAGGCGGCGCTCCAAATCGCGATCGACGCCGAGGAGGAAGACGCGATTGGTCCTTGCCTCGGCCTCGAGCTGATCGAGCTCTCCGCGCTTTCGGACGTGCCCGAGGTCCTGACGAAGAAGTGGCTGGCCGGCGCTGAGGAGACCAACGACATGATGCGTCTCAGCGTTCGCGAGGAACAGCTCACGCGCGCGATCGAACGGGAACTCCCGGCGCTAGCCGAGCTGGTGCCTGCCGAGTATTTCCTTCTGCTGGTCGTTCAAGGTCACAGCCGCTTTCGCGACCCCGTCGATGTGTTTCTCTGGGACCTTGACGAAGACCGGCTCGTGCTTCGCTCACGGACGGAGAACCGCGGGCGGCTGATCACGGTGCTGAGTCAGATCGGGCCCGAGACAGACAGAGCGCGCGCCAAGGGAGACCCGATCGTCACCGCCGATTGCTCGATCGCGGCGCACATCAAGGGACAGCTCGGGGAGCCGACGATGGACCTGGCATCGTCGGACTGACCTGCCCGGTTTGCGCATACTCGATTCGCTCAATCCAGTGTTGCGCTTCAGCCGATGCCGCGGGGCTGATCGATTTTCGTCGCTGCCAAACCTCTTGCGATTCGGCGTATGAGCCTTCGGCGAAGTAAACGATCCCCAGCATGTGGCTCAGCTCGCGTTCTAACCGCTCGGTGGGAAGCCCACGCACCTCGGCTTCCTGCAGCAGCGGCAGCGCCAGGGCGAACCGTTCTTGAAACATCAATTGCCTTGCTTCGAGGTATTGCCCGAGCCCATCGGTTCTCGCGTTGGCCAGTTCTTGCGCCACGTGGACCGCCACCGGCGACGATGGCGGCTCGATCAGCATTTCGTACACGAGCGCCTGCTCCTCCGGGCTCCCGGCAAGGGCGAGCTTCTTTACTTCGCTTTGCCTGGCCGGCCCGTCGGTGCGTGGAATCCCGAGAAGCTCGTCGTAGAGCGCCGCTGCCTCTTCGAGATTGCCCAATGTCCAGCACGCGTCTGCGTACTGCTCGAGGGCCGCCGCGACGATGGGCTTGGGCGCGTTTATAGCTGCACGTAGGGTATCGAGCTCGGCGCGGGCTTCGGCTTCGTTTCCGGTCCTCGCTAGCGCGCCGACCAGCGACGCATGCGCCTGGGGCTCGTTCTCTTCGATGCTCAGGATCGCACGGCAAGTTTCGATCGTCCGCGTGTCATCGCGCGCCGCGGCGTCGCCGGCCAGATCGGCGCGAAGCTTTGCGAGGCGATGCGGGCATACCGAGGTGAAAATGCTCGACTGCGCAAGGGCCACCTCGGCGATTCCACGCTCGTGATCTGTGATGGGCACCTCGGAAAGGTATGCGCGCCACTCCGTTTCGAGGGCGTCGAGGTCTTCGATCGAACCGTTGTGGTAGCCGCGTAGGAATGCGCCGGTACCACGGGTCGCGATCAGAAAACGCGTGAGAGAGCCCGCGGCCATGTACGCGCGCCTGGGCGGGAGAGTGCTGAACCCAAGGCTCATCAAACCGCTTGCGGGCGGCAACTCGTCACGATCGAGCATGATCCGTGACCACTGATCGGGATCCATGTCGTCGCGTAGGTCCCAGGCGAGCGCGACTGCCGCTCCTTCGACGATGCCGGGGTTGGGTAGCAGGCCCCCGAAGCTTCCGGCGACCGAGAAAGGCCCTTGGGCCGCGTCCTTGAGCACCGCATGGGCGATCTCGTGTCCGAGCACGGGGTGCGGCCAGCCACCGGCCTGCAGATAGACCTCGTTCCTCCAGGGCTTGGCGATCAAGGTTCGTCCCACGCCGATCAGCGTCTTCTTCTCATTCCGATTCCTGAAGAAATAGGCGGTCACCGGTTCGGTAGATTCGAGGCCGAGCAAACTCCGCGTCCTCGTGACTTGGAAGTCACAATCTTCGACGAGGCGCCGTGCGACCGCGGGGGGTGTCTCCCGTGGCATGTGGACCATGCAGTGCTTTCCGGCATCGCTCTTCCCGAGCTGCTCGGAGAGGTAGTCGGCAGTGATCCACTGTCCGAGGTGATCGCCGACTCCATAGGCACCCGCAACGAGCCCCAGCATGGCGAGGCCCACGACGATAGTGCCGAAACGGTGTCGCCAGCCGCGTCCCGCATCGAGGAGCTCAGAGGCTCGGTCCCAAAGCGCGTCGAAGAGCAGCACCAGTGCGACGATCGCCAGCAAGGTGACAGCTCGGTAGGTGATGTAGCGCGTCGGGACTGGAACGAGGTCGTCGTAGATCGCGCCAGGGAAGTACCCGGCGAACGCTCCGAAGACATGAACCGTCGGTGTCGCGTAGAAAGCCCAAAGGCCCCATAAAAGACCGCCGATGGGTACCGCGGCCGCCGCCCACGGAGACCAACGCGAGCCCCGCAAGAGGGCCGCTGTCCAGACGCCGGTGACCGCTGCCAGTGCGCATCCGATCGCCGGGCCGAGCACCATGAATGCAAGGCCTTCCCAAGGCGCACACTGACGCACCCGAAGCGAGTTCAGCGCGAGAATCGCGACGGGGATGAGCCAAATGGTGAGGCCACCGCCGATCGCGCGAGACATCACGTCGATGCCACGCACCGAGCCCTCTCGGCGTTGGTAGTTGGCGGCGGCGGCAGCGACCCAGGGTGGGAGAACGATGCCCAACGCGAGAGCGCTTTCGACGCCGTGCACGCCGAGCAATGGGTTGAAGGCCAGCGCGGTGCCGGTGACGGCTCCAACCAAAGCGGACAGCCAAGACGTAAGCAGCGTCGTCACGGACTATTCAGCGGCCGCCGGGGTGGTCGTGGGGCCGGGAGCCGCGACGAGACCGAGTATTTCGTCCACACGGGACACGAGGCAGATCTCGATGCTTTCGCGAATCTCGTCGGGGATTTCCTCGAGGTCCGGCTCGTTGCGTTTCGGCAAAAGGATCCGCTTCACGCCCGCGCGATGGGCTGCGAGACACTTTTCTTTGATCCCGCCGACCTTGAGGATGTTGCCGCGGAGGGTGATCTCACCGCTCATCGCTACGTCAGGCCGCACATTGAGCTCGGTGAGCACCGAAGCCAATGCCACGTAGAGTGGGACTCCTGCCGAGGCGCCGTCTTTCGGAATTGCCCCTGCCGGCAAGTGGATGTGAATGTCGGTGCGGCTGACGAAATCTTCCGTAAGTCCGAGCTCTTCGGTCCGTGTGCGGACGAAAGTGAACGCCGCGGCGGCCGATTCCTTCAGGACGTCGCCCATGTTGCCGGTCAGGTGAAGTTTGCCGGTCCCCGGCATTCGGGTGGCCTCGACGAACAGCAGGTCGCCTCCGGACGGCGTCCACGCCAAGCCGGTTGCGACCCCGGGGCGAGCCGTCCGTTCGGGCTGTTGTCGGTGTGCTTTGGGGGCACCCAAGACCTCCTCGATGAAGGGCGGATCGGCCATGATCGATACGTCCTCTCCGTTGGCAAGGCGCACGGCCACCGCGCGGCACACCGCCGCGGCCTGTTGCTCGAGCTTTCGAACTCCCGCTTCATGGGTGTACGAATCGACCATCACGTCGATGGCTTCGTCTGAGAAGTCGAGCCGTTCGATCGACAGGCCGTGCTCATGGAGCTGCCTCGGGATCAAGAAGTCACGCGCGATCGAGCGCTTTTCGCGAGGCGTGTAGCCAGGAATCTCGATGACCTCCATTCGATCGAGGAGCGGAGCTGGAATCGTGCTCTGCTGATTGGCGGTTGCGATGAACATCACCTTACTGAGGTCGAAGACCGCATCGATGTAGTGGTCGATGAACTGATGGTTTTGCTCCGGGTCGAGTACCTCGAGGAGCGCGCTCGACGGGTCGCCGAGCTGGTCCATGCCGAGCTTGTCGATCTCGTCGAGGACCATCACCGGGTTGTTCGCACCGGCTTTCTTGAGGCCTGAGATGATGCGCCCAGGGAACGAGCCCACGTATGTGCGTAGATGTCCCCGAATCTCGGCTTCGTCGTAGACGCCTCCCAGCGATACTCGGATGAACTGCCTGCCGGAGGCTCGCGCGATCGATCGCCCCAGAGATGTCTTGCCGACTCCAGGGGGGCCGACGAAACACAGAATTGGAGCGCGGCCGTCCCGCCGGAGTTTCCGGACAGCGACGTACTCGATGATGCGCTTCTTTGGCTTTTCGAGGCCGTAGTGATCTTCGTCGAGCACAGTCCGAGCCTGCATCACGTCTAGGCGGTCTGGCGTGGACTTCTTCCAAGGGAGATCTGCAAGCCATTCGACATACGAGTGAGCGACCTGGTATTCGCTGCTCGCTGTGTTCATATCGCTCATCCGGCGCAGCTCTCGCTTGGCCGACTGTTCGGCGTCGGAAGGGAGACCTGCGAGAGCGATGCGCTCCCTAAGATCTTCAATATCGTCCTCATCGATGGTTTCACCGAGCTCGCGGCGAATGTCCTTGATCTGCTGCCGGAGCAGATACTCCTTTTGGGAGCTCGACATTTCTTCCTCGACCATCGTCGAGATTTCTTGCTTCACCCGCAGCACTTCGTTCTGGCGCTGGACTTGGTCGAGCACTTTTCGGATGCGCTCGCGGACGTCGAGGGTCTCGAGCACCTCCTGCTTGGATTCGTTCGACACCGGGAGGTTCGACTCGATCAGGTCTGCGAGGGCGCCTGGCTCTCGTACGTTGTCGAGGATGTGAAGCGACTCGCGCGACGCCGTGGGCAGCTCATTGAGGAGCCGACGCGCAGACTCACGCAGGTGCGCCGAAAGTGCTTCGATCTCGACGTCGACGACCGGGGCTTCGTGGTACCGCTGCACACGGGCTCGCATCGTCGGGTGGCGCCCGAGGGGCTCCTCGATGCGCATCCGGCTGACACCTTGGAGCACGACGCTGTACTGCCCGGAGTTCAAGCGGATCACCTTTAGGACTCGTGCGATCGTGCCCGTCTGATAGACCTGCTCGAACGTGGGGTCCTCGACCTCGGGTTTGTGTTGGGTGACGACCCCAATGGCGGGCCGCTCGCGGCCACAGGCTTCCTCGATCAGGCGAACCGAGCGCGCGCGGCCCACGTTGACAGGTACGACCGTGGCCGGAAACAGCACCGAGTTTCGAAGCGGCAGAATCGGTAGTATGGGTTCGGCGCCCGCGGGAAAGATCGAATCGGACATTAGATTTGCCTAACAATATTCGAGATGTACGATGCCAGCAACGCGCCGCCGCGGTCGGGTAGCGCGGGGAACCGGGGGCTGGTATCAATCGGGCGCCCAAGATGCTGAGAAGGAAGCTAGAGAGGGGTGTGGGTGTGCTCGGTTTGGCGGTGCTCGGCGGCTGTCATGGCGGGATTGCGCTCAACGCAATTGTACTGCTGATTACGCTCGGTATCTTCATGGGCACGATCTTGATGGATCGATCCTAGCCGTGGCTGCCCCCGAACTTCGAAACCTGAGCGATTTCACCTTGGCCGACCTAGAGGCCATCCGTGTGCTCTTGCGGGGTGGCTCGGTCGTCGACTGGCATCGGCTCAACTTTGGGGACGAGAACGAGGCCCGGGACTTCGTTTCCACACATGAGGTCGACCTCAACGACCCTCAGGACCATGCTCGCGTCGAGCAGATCAAAGAATCGGCGATCGAATACCTTCGACGCCACTTCGACTTTCCCGTGCCTAAGCCGGTCGCCAAGAAGGATTTGGTGGGGCTTTTGATGCTGGCCTCGTCGAAGGGACATCGGCAGATCTGTGCATGCGCGATTTTGAAGGTGATGCACATCATCTATCATCTCGAAGCGCGGGAGTTGATGTTCCTGTTGCCGGTAGCCGACGAAGAGATTTTCCATCTCGTCGAGCACAAGGTTTACCAGGTGATGGGGGCCGCGCTCGCAAATGACTTTCCGATCTTGGAATTCATCGGAGGGCGAAAGAACAAGGACTCGCTTTACACGAAACTTCTCTCGAAGTCCGACGTGAGCGCGGTACAGATCTACGACAAAGTTCGCTTTCGAATCGTTACGCGCTCGGCAGGCGACATCTTTCCAGTGCTCAACTACGTTCAGCGCACCGTCGTACCCTTCAACTTCATCATCCCGGGGCAGTCGATCAACACTCTTCTAAGGTTTCACGAGTATTGCTGCTCGGAACCCTCGCTCGACAAGCTCGTGCCTTTCTTGCAGCTACCGCTCGACATCGAGGACGGGCTGTCGTCCATCGACAACCGATTCACCGCACCGAGTTATCGCGTAGTGCACTTCGTAGCCGATGTTCCCGTTTGTGTGCCGCAGCGGGTGCTCGACGCGGCGCCGTCAGCAATCGCGAACCTCGGACGGATCATCTTCGTGCAGGCCGAATTCCAGCTGATCGATCGGGAGACAGATCAAACCAATGAAGCAGGTGATGCGAGCCACGCAAACTACAAAGAGCGGCAGAAGCTTGCGGTTATGCACCGGCTAAAGGTTGGCGGCTTCTCAAAGCCTTAGTGTGCGGATCTTTTCGCTTGTGGTCGGCTTTCCTCCTCGCTGGCGCTACGCGCCGCTGCTACGCAGCCCTGCGAGGTACAGCAGTACCTCTCAGTCGCTCTCTGCGGGGGCGCTCGACCACAAACGAAAATCTCTCGCACACTCTATTTACGGGTCTTGACGGTGATCTCTTTGTTGGCTTGGTTGCCGGCTGCATCGAATGCACGGATGGCGACGATGTGACTCTTGCCGGGTAGGTTGCCGAGATCGAGCTCGAACGCCTTGTTCCGGCTATCGAGCAGCAAGTCCTTCGGGAAGATGTCCCTCCACGGTCCCGCGTCGATCGAGGCCTGAATGCGTGCGATCGGTCCGAGCGAATCGACAACCCGACCTTGGACGCGCCCCTTGCGAAACCCAAGCTTCTCGATGCGGGGTGGGTGATTGTCGATGAGAATCGGCTCGGACACCGCTTCGGAGCGAAGCGTCAGGTTCTCCGGATTCGCCTCTTCGTCCGATACATCCACCTTCACGATGTAGTACCCGTCGGGGATGCTTCCGGTGTTCCAGGCGTACTTCGGTTCGTTTACTACGTGATCTTCGAGGAACATCGGCCGCCATACCGGCTGTCCCTCCTGTAGGTACGAAAGGCGAAAGCGCAACGCATCGCGGTCCGGGTTGTCCACCTTCCAAGTGAGATTCAACGAGGTACTTGGCGCTGGCGTCTTCGGCGCTGGCTTGCCGGGTTTGGGCGGGGGCGGTTTAGCTTCGATCATCGAAATCCGCGCCCTCTGGTTTTGGGGTAGGTAGTAAAGCTCGACAGCACGCAGTTCCGCGAGCTCGTTCCTCGGAAAGAAGGCGCGCACTTGAGCGAAACGTCCAGGTGGGCTCGCGACCCGTCCCGGTTTCTTGAGCTTTTTCGACCACGCACTCCACGTATCGTCCGGTTCCTTCGTGTTGCCGGAACGAATCTGAAAGACGAGCTTCCCGCGGCCCCGCCAGGTCAACCGCCCCCACTGTGATCCGAAACCGGTATCGAGGGAATCGCTGGTCCAAACCGCCTTGCGAGGCGTGCCTGGCTCTACCCAGTAGATCGCCGCACCGTCGCCCGTGACGAACACAGGTGTCTTGGCGCGTAGCGCGAGGCCGAGGATTTGCCGCTCCTCGACGTCAGCCCAAATCGTGTAGCTGGCGTCGGGTTGCACTTGAAAGACCTGGCCTTCGGAGCCGCCCCCCACGAAAATCGTGCCGTTGGCCGCCCACTGGACGGAGGTGAAGTGCGTGTCTTTCCGATCGAGCAGTCGTTCGATGCTGCCGTCCTTGGAGACGCGCCACAGCTCGCCCCTACCCTTGAGAGGGCGGCCTGCCCCAGGGCGTGCAGCCGGTGATCCCGCTTTCGGGGCGGGGGTCCCGAACCGAGCGCCAGGTTTGGTCTTGAACTCGTTTGCCGCGACCGCAAGTTGGCCATCGTAGTAGTCGATCGCGGTCACTTCGTTTCCTGGGAAGTCGTGTACGACCGTTACCTCGTCGTTCGACGCGATCTTCATCACCAAGGCACTGTCACTTGTGCCCGCATAGATCGTGCCTTTGCCGTCGCCCGCGAGCGACATCACATGTGCGGCGTCGCCCTTGTGCAGAACCTCAGCCGCGCCCATAGGGTTGATCTCGAAGATCACTCCTTCCGGTCCCGTACCGGCGATTAGCCTCCCTCGCTTCCGGTCATAGAGCAGTGCCCAGATGTGCTTCGCGTCTTCGGGTTTGGAGAAACGTTTGATCTTGCCGGTCTTGCGGTCGATTTTAAAGATTCGGCCGTTGGGCAGCGTGCCCGCGTAGAGTGAACCATCGCTGCCGAACGCCAATGAAGCCACGAGAAGCTCCCCGGTCGCGTACTTCTTTGCAAGCTTCTTCCCTTCGAAGCGGTAGATCATCCCGTTCGTGCCGGTGCCGACATAAATCACATTCCCCCGCTCGGCCACGCTGTACGCGACGGGCACGTTTTCGAGCTCGGTGCGCCTCATCGAAGCGCCGAGCCTCACGGAGCCATTGGAGTGCACCGCAGTCCCTTCGAGCTCGCCAGCAAAGAAGCTCTCGGCGCTATCGATCGTGAAGTGTTCGGTAGTCACTGCTGCAACGGTGGCGCTCGAAGCGATCGTGAGACCCACGAGCGCGATTAGGATGATCGTTCTTGGAGTTTTCATACGTGCTATTTGCCCAGAAACTGGTCCCGCGCGATTTCGCGCACCCGCAGTCGAAGTTTGGCCGTCCCGACCACTACTTGCGGCATCTTCACTTCCGTGTGCGATCTCGTGACGAATGGTCGGCTGTCTTCGGAAGTGCTCACGAGCTGAAGCGAGTTCAGGGCGGAGGCGGGGAGCGAGTCGACGACGTGGCCCTCGAACCGGAGTCCTCGGCTTGGCATCTGCAATGACACGACTATCGAAGTCGCGGGGAAGCGTTCGGTGGCTTGCTCGATCAGGTCGTCGAGGGAGGCAGGGCGAGGCCGTTCGATGGAAACCCTGTTCCCGGCGTCGATCGAGAGGTTGAGCGTCTTGCCGGCGGCTGACTCAGGGATTCGGACTTTGACCGCCCGGGTGGTGTCCTTGCGTCCCACCTGCCGAAGGCGAACGTAAATGGTCACCTCTTGCCCGGGATCGACTTCGTCGAAGGCGACCGATGCGTCCAAGACCTGGAGTACTTCTCGGTTGAACTCGAGGTCGAGGTCGAGCTCGATCGAAGTGATGCGGGAAACCTCGAACGGATTGGCGAACGCAGCCTCCATCAACCAGAACATTTGCAGTTGGGACAGTGCGATCGGGCTGGCGGCGCCCATCGGCGAGTACCCTTGCTCGTCGAGGCTGACGACTCCGTGGCCTTCGATTCCGATCTTGCTACGGGCGCGGAAGATCACGTCGTCGACGTCGCCCGCAGTCGACTTGAGGGCATTAAGGATGACTGCGAACGCAATGGCTGGCGTCAAAGCTCGTTGGCTCGCGACGTCGACGTTCCATTCGGTCTTGGGCGCTCCTTCGGCCCCGTGAATCCGGACGTGCACCGGGATGCGGGCAGCCTCGACGTCAGGGTCGACGACGATGGCTGACTGTCGGTCCTGAACGAGGGTCCCAAGATTTCGTGCCGCCTCCGCGATCTTGAAGGAGCGAAGCTCACTCACGAAGATATGAAGCACGCGTGCCGTGGCTGTCGGGAGACCGCTTGGCCCTGCATCCATCATAGGATGCCCGAACGCCAACACGCGTTCGCCGCTCGCCACGTAGGTGACGGTACCGATGCCGGTCACCGAGATGTCGCCGCGGGCGAGTGCAACCGCGATCGCACCGCCGTTTTCAAAACGCCTGGGGCCGCCTCGGGCCGAGCCACTCGAACCTGCTTGGGTCGCCACGAGTCCGAGTGGCTCCAGCTCATCGCTCAACATCCTGGCCACCGAGTCGGTCAGCCCACCCAACATGACCGGGGTCGTTGCGGCTCTCAGGCCGACCGGCCCATCGGTGTTCGCCCCCCGCTTCTCGGCGAGCGCGCGTACCGTCGAAAAGGCGTCGACCTCATGGTCGCCCTCGAACGGAGAGAGACCTGCGAAGCGTGCGTTTGAAGGCTTGGCCTCGGGGCGACTCGTCCGTGCGCGCTTCGCGGGCAGGGGCCTCGCCCCCGGGAACATCTCGAGCCGAACCGGTCGCCTGAGCTCGGCCAGCATGTTCGAAATTGGAGTCACTCCGACCACGGGGTCGGTTCCGTACGGCCAGCCATAGGCGTAGGCCCCAGCCAAGCGACCATCGAGATAGATCGGACTGCCGCTCATCCCACCTACCGCCCGGGCCCGATCGAGCAAGGGATGTGGGGTGCGGAGCAGGATCAGGTCCTGCGAGGGTCTGAAATTGCGGAGGACGTCGATCACTTCGACGTCGAAGCGCTCGGGCTCGGTGCCCCGCAGGACGGTGAGACCGTAGCCCTTCATGCCCGGGCGGATCTCGTCAACCCCGATGAAGCCTTGCGACGACTGTGCGATGGCGGCCCCAACCAGGGACGCGCTCAGCACGAAGCACAATCCAGACAGCAGCCGTTTCACCGCCGATCAGCCTAGCAGGTTACTCCGCGGGTGCGGGCGTAAGTTGAAGCGACTCGATCAACGCCCGAAGCGCATCGAAGCGGAATGGCTTGGGAAGGTAGGCGGTGATGTCGGTGGAAGGTGTCTTCTGGACGGGCTCTGTGACCTGGTCACCCATCAGAATGACGACCAGGTCGGGGTTGCGCTCGCGAAGCCTCTTCGCCACTTCGAGGCCGTTCATGCCGGGCAGGTGTGCCGCGACGAGGGCGAGATCCGCTCGCCATTCAGAGATGACGGTGAGCGCCCCATCACCCGAGCTCGTCCCGACGACTCGGTTGCCGTCGACCGTCAACATGCGGGCGAGGCGCCACTGCAGGTCCGGATCACTTTCGACGACGAGCACGCTTCGATGCCGCGGACGGTTCTCCGCTATCGATTTCGCGGCAGTTTCCAGCATATCTTGTTCTTGTCGGATACCCATGCGGCCATGCGACTCGCTTGAAGTGGCGTTCGCATCCGAACGGGAAACGCCAGTCGTGCGTTCCAGCTTGCCCGTCCGGGGCTCATTCTAGGGACCTTGGCCCGCCGATGCAATGGATCCGGACGGAGCCCTGTGATTTCGGCGGTTAAGCGGTCGCACGCGCGGCGGAACCCCCGTCGTGAGCCCGAGCACTGCCGGGCTCGACGGCATCGGGGCCATGGAAGGTTCGTCCGCTCCGGGTGATCTCTTCGAGAACCGGCGCTGGCGAGAAGCGGGGGCCGAGCTGCTGCTCGAACTCTTTCAGGCGGCCGAGAATCTCCTTCGCGCCCACGTGATCGACGAACCGGAACGGCCCGCCTCGGAACGGAGGAAAGCCGAGGCCGAAGACCGCTCCGACGTCGCCGTCACGCGCGCTCCGAAGAATCCCCTCCCCGAGACAACGGCAGGCCTCGTTCACGAACTGAAGGGCGCAACGCCACGCGATGTCTTCTGCCGAGATACTCTTGTTGTTGGGTGTGACGCCGAGGACGTCATAGACGGTCTCGTCGACCCCCTTCTTCTTGCCGCCGTACAGATAGAATCCGCGGCCGTTCTTGCGCCCGAAGCGTTCGTCTTCGATCAAGTTCTGCATACCGGTGGGCGCGTCCATACGCTCGCCAAACGCTTCACGCATGATCTTGCCAACCTTGGCGCCGACGTCGATGCCGACTTCATCGGTGAGCTTGATCGGGCCGACTGGGAAGCCCCAATCGAGCATCGCGCGATCGATCTTCTCGATGGGTACGCCTTCGGTGACCAAATGCGCAGCCTCGTTCATCATCGGCGCGAGGACGCGGCTCGTGTAGAACCCGACCCCGTCGTGGACGACGATCACGTGCTTGCCTTGGCGCTTGCCAAGGTCGACGCAGGTTGCGGTCACCCAATCGGCCGTCTTGTCCGTCACGATGATCTCGAGCAAAGGCATTTTGTGGACCGGTGAGAAGTAGTGCATGCCGATTACGGTTTCCCGGTGCTTGCTGGCTTCGGCGATCTTCGTAATGGGCAGGGACGACGTGTTGGAAGCGAAAATTACGTCGTTTTTTCCGGCCTCCTCGACGTCTCGAACCATCATCTGCTTTAGCGAGAGGTCCTCGAAGACCGCCTCGATGACCACATCGGTGTCCTGGAACCCTTCGTACCCGGTCGTACCCGTAGTCTGCAGCATCATGTGATCGGCTTGCCGTACTGTGAGTCGCTTTCGCTTCACGCGGCCGTCGATGATGCCACGGACGTAGCGAAGGCCTGCGAGCACGCCATCGCGATCTCGATCCTTGAGGCGGACAGGGATTTTGGCCAATGCAGTCGTCACGTATGCGATGCCGGCGCCCATCAATCCAGCGCCGAGCATGCCGACCTTCTTGATCGGGCGTGGCTTCACGCTCGGGTCGTCCACCCCGGAGTCCTTCTTCAGTGCTGTCGTGGCGAAGAAGATGCTCATCAGGTTTGCGGATTCGGTTGTGGTGAGCAGCTGACCAAACCCACGCGCTTCCGCGTCGAGCCCCGCATCGAAGCCGCCTTCGAGACCCGCTTTCACCACGTCGATGATGAGATCCTGCGCCGGGTAGTTCCCGCGGGTTTGTTTGTGCAACTGTTTG
The DNA here is from genome assembly GCA_964194675.1 of uncultured Coxiellaceae bacterium. Classification (GTDB taxonomy): domain Bacteria; phylum Myxococcota_A; class Polyangia; order Polyangiales; family Houyiibacteriaceae; genus SG8-38. Next base: position 69,188 of record CAXMND010000064.1, read on the forward strand.
CGCGCCTGGTCGAAGAGGATCTTGCGCCCGACCGGATTCTTAGCGAGGGCGAACTCGGTGATCGCGTCCTTGTCCTTGAGCTGGTCAATGAAACTTTCTCTCTTGGGCTGCTTCCCGATGCGTGCGAGGGCAAGCTCGGCCGCCGTCTCGATCAAGATCGGTGGGGGGACGACGTCATCCACCAAGCCGAGCTTGAGGGCCTTCCTCGCCGGGATTTGCTTGCCCGTGAGCATCATGTCGAGCGCGGGTTGGACGCCGATGAGGCGCGGCAGTCGCTGTGTTCCTCCGGCCCCGGGGAGCAGTCCGAGCTGCGATTCGGGCAGTCCGAGCTTCGTCTTCGAACTGTCGGTCGCAATTCGCGCATGGCACGCCAACGCCACCTCGAGGCCGCCGCCGAGGGCGACGCCATGAATCGCCGCGACGACCGGCTTCGGGAACTTCTCGATCCGGTCCATCGCCCCGTGGCTCGCTTTCGAGATGCGTTCACCGTCTTGCGCGGTCTTTACCTCTTGAAGCATCGTGATGTCCGCTCCGGCTATGAAGCTGTCTTTTTTGCCGGAGGTGAAGACGACAGCCTTGACGTCCGCGTCGTTTTCGAGCGCGTTGAATACCTCTTCGAAGGTGTCCACGAAGTCGCTCTTCAGCGTGTTCATCGGCTCGCCGGGGATATCCATACGAACGACGGCGACTCCATCGTTCCGCTTCTCAATCGTCAATCCTTCGTACGCCATTACTCTGCCTCCAAAACCATAGCTGCGCCTAAGCCACCCGCCGCGCAGGCGGTGCAAAGGGCCAAGTTCCCACCACGTCGCTTCAGCTCGCGAAGGGTCTGGGTGATCTGACGAGCGCCGGTTGCCGCAAAGGGATGACCGATGGAGAGCGATCCGCCGGTGACGTTGAACTTGTCCCAGTCGATGTCACCGATTTTCTCCGAACGCCCCAAGTGCTTCTCGGCCCATTCTTTGGACTCGAAAGCCTGGGTGTTCGAGAGGATCTGGGCCGCAAAAGCCTCGTGCATGTCGATGAGGTCGAGGTCGGACGCCTTCAACCCGGCGCGATCGAGGGCGATCGGGCTGGCGTAGGACGGACCCATCAAGAGCTGGCCCGCTGGATCGAGCGCGGCAAACGCGTAACTCCGGATGAAACCGAGCACGTCGAAGCCGTGTGCCTTGGCCTTGTCCTCCCGCATGAGTACCAGTGCGCTCGCGCCGTCGGTGAGCGGCGAGCTGTTGCCTGCCGTGACGGTGCCGTGCTTGCGGTCGAACGCGGGCTTGAGTTTGGCGTACTTCTCGATCGCCGTGTCTTTACGGATGAGGTTGTCCTCTCGGATCTCCTCTTTGAAGCGGTTCGGTACGAACACCTCCATCACCTCGTCATTGAACTTGCCTTCGGCCCAGGCCTTTGCGGCTAGGGAGTGGCTGCGATGCGCGAACTCGTCTTGCGCTTCACGTGTGATGTGGTTTTCCTTCGCCATCTTCTCGGCGCTTTCGCCCATGGTGAGCCCCGTCGAGAATTCCTTGATCGCGGGCGGTACCGGTACGAGGTCGCGCGGACGCAGTCCGGCAAAGGCCTGCATCCGCTCCCCAATGCTCCGGGCTTTCGTCGCGGCGACGAGGGCGTCGGCCAAAGGCTTCGATACGGTGATCGGAACGTTGCTCGCGCTATCCGCGCCGCCCGCGACACCGGTGTCGATGGTGCCAGCCATGATTGCCTCCGCGACGTTGACCGTCGACTGGTAGCTCGTCGCGCATGCGCGCGAAACGCTGTAGGCCTCGATGTCTTTGGGCATGCCGGTCGCGAGAACGACCTCTCTTGCGATGTTCGGCGCCTCGACCGAAGGAACGACCTGGCCGTAGACGACCTGCTGAATTTCGTGGGGATCGAGGTCGATCCGTTGCAGCATTTCCGCGACGACGATGTTGGCGAGGTCGAGTGCGCTGACCTCCCGATAGGCGGACCATTGCTTTGCAAACGGCGTTCGCAGGCCCGCCACGATCGCTATGCGCTTTCCATTTGATGCCATGCGCTGAGCTCCTGAAATGAATAGGGATTCAGTGGAAGCGTGAGGGTGGGATCCACCCCCAACGATGTCAAGGAGCACAACCCCGTTGACCCGCTCGAAACCATCTCTAGACTCTGCCTGATGCGCCGCCGACTGCCGCTCGTGGAAAGCCGCTCCGCGGTCTATGATGAATGGCCGCCCCGCCCTGACGATTTCGAAGCGATTCCGCTCCTGCGTGACTCGCGCGACAGGCGCTACACGTATCTTCGGCTGAGCGTCACCGATCGCTGCGATCTTGCATGCGTGTACTGCATGCCCCCGAGCGGCGAGGAGGATCACGCGTTTCGGCGCGAGCTTTTGACGTTCGAGGAGGCCGCCCGACTCGTCTCGGTGTTTGCTGCTGCCGGTATCAGGCGCGTGCGTCTCACCGGCGGTGAGCCTCTCGTGCGAAAGGACATCGTGCGACTGGTCGATCTCATTCATCGGCGCACCGAGGTCGAGCAATTGGTGATGACCACCAACGCGACCCGGCTGTCAGAGCTCGCCCGGCCACTTCGAGACGCTGGGCTGTTTGGCGTGAACATTTCGATCGATACCCTCGACGCAGACCGCTTCAGGGAGATCACGCGCGGCGGCGATTTGGGGCGCGTCCTCGCCGGCATCCACGCGGCCCTCGACGTCGGCCTGGATGTCAAGCTCAACACCGTGCCCCTCCGTGGCAGCAACGACGACGACCTCGCACGGATCGTGGAGTTCGCCTGGTCCCTTGGGGCGACGCCTCGTTTCATCGAGCTGATGCCTCTCGGCGAAGGCGCCAAGTTGCCGCAGAGCATGCGGATGGACGCCGATGACGTCATCACCGTGCTCGGGGACCGGCTTCATAGGACCACCGCCACAGGGGTCGAGGGGCACGGGCCGGCCCGCTATCTTTCGGCGAACGACGGATCGGGTCGTCGGGTCGGGTTCATCACGCCGATGAGCAACGAGTTTTGTGATACCTGCAATCGGGTACGCGTCACGGCGCGCGGCGACATTCGCGCTTGCCTCGCGTCGAGGAAGGCGATCAACTTGCGGAACATCATGCGTGCTGGGGGCAGCGACATGGATCTCGCCTGGGCGATGGTATGGTCGCTCTCTGGCAAGGACCGCGGGCACCACTTCCTCGAAGCTGACGAGCAGGAACACGAGCACGTCGGGATGAGCTTGATCGGCGGATAGGCTACAGGGGGCGGGTGTTGAAAAGGTTCCTCCCTACGTGCGCGCTCGTGGCCGCATGCTCCGTGGCCGCATGCTCCAACGGCGAGCGGGAACCGCTTCAGGTTTGGACTGCAGCGGATCACGCTCATCTGCCCGACAATTTGATCGACCCGACACGCGTACCTCAAAAGGAACGACCCAACCTCACCGTGGGTGAGCTTCTCTGGCAAGGTCGATGCGCGCGATGCCACGGGCCGACGGGGCAGGGCGGTGCAGAGGCGTCCGTGGACCTCACCAGCGCCGATTGGCAGGCAACATTGGACGATCAGGCGGTCGCAAGAAGGATCGCCAACGGAAAACCACCCGGCATGCCGTCCTTCGCCGATTTGCTGAGCGGGAGCCAGATCAAGGAGCTGGTGAAACACATCCGCGCCTTCGGCGGAACGCCCGAGTAGCGCGCGGCAGCCGCGTCAAGACTCTGCGTCGACCGGTGTCGGTGGTATGCTGGGTCAGACATGACCGCCACCCACTACGACCTCCTCGTCATCGGGAGCGGGCCCGCCGGCCAGAAGGCCGCCATAGCGGCCGCCAAGCTCAAGAAGCGCGTGGCTATCGCGGAGCGGCGTCGCATGATCGGCGGTGCGTGTCTGCACACGGGGACGATTCCGAGCAAGACCCTGCGCGAGGCGATTCTCTACCTCTCGGGCTTCCGCCAGCGCACCTTCTACGGCAAGCACTACAGCGTAAAGGAGCACATCACCATCAAGGACCTCAACTTCCGGGTGGTGAGCGTGCTCAATCGCGAGCTCGAGGTGGTGCGCGCCCAGCTCAAGCGCAACGACGTGACCGTTCTCGAGGGGCCCGCGCGCTTCATCGACCCGCACACGATCGAGGTCCAGGCGGACGACGGCAAGATCACCGCCACCGCGGACCACTTCCTGATCGCCTGCGGCACGCGCCCCGCCCACCATCCCGAGATCAAGTGCGACGGCTCCCACGTCTTCGACTCGGATCAGCTCCTTCTGCGGGGCCAGAACATTCCGCGCACCGCCATCGTGGTGGGCGCCGGTGTGATCGGCCTCGAGTACGCCTCCATGTTCAGCGCCCTAAATGTGGAGGTGACGGTCATCGACGCGCGCCCGAAGATCCTCGATTTCGTCGACGAGGAGATGATCGAGGCGCTCAGCTATCACATGCGCCGCAACAACGTCACCTTCCGCCTGGGGGAGAAGGTCGAATCGGTAGACGTGGACGACCGCGATCGCGTGGTCGCGAGCCTCGAGAGCGGCAAGCGCGTGAACGCCGAGACCCTGCTCTACACCGTGGGTCGCCAGGCGAACACCGACCGGCTGAACGTCGAGGTCGCGGGGGTCACGCCCGGCGAACGGGGCCGTCTCCAGGTGAACGGGAACTTCCAGACCCAGGTGCCCCACATCTACGCGGCGGGCGACGTGATCGGCTTTCCGTCCCTCGCCTCGGCCTCCATGGAGCAGGGCCGCTTGGCGAGCTGTCACATGTTCGACGTGCCCTTCAAGCACACCCCCGAGCTATTCCCCTACGGGATCTACACGATTCCGGAGATCTCGATGGTGGGAAAGTCGGAGCAGGAGCTCACGAATGCCAAGGTGCCCTACGAGGTGGGTCTCTCGCGCTTCGAGGAGCTGGCCAAGGGCCAGATGCTGGGGGACGAGACGGGGCTGCTGAAGCTCATCTTCGACCCGGATTCCCATAAGCTCCTGGGCGTGCACGTGATCGGCGAAGGCGCCTCGGAGCTGGTGCACATCGGACAAGCCGTGCTCTCGCTCGGCGGCAACATGGACTACCTGCGGGACACGGTCTTCAACTACCCGACCCTAGCGGAGGCCTACAAGGTCGCCGCCTTGGACGGGCTCAACAAGCTCTAAGGTCCGCACCCGGGACCAGACAGATCCGACCGTCGATAGAGCGCGCCATTTTCCGCGTCCGACTACGGAATCAGTTTCTCTTCTTTGAGCTTCTTCGCGACTGCTGCGGTCATCGAGGCGCGGGCGTCGGGGATCGACTCTGGGTTGACCGTTTCCGATTGGCCTGACCAGACCAGGCCGCTGTTGGCGACGGAATAGAGGTTGGTTTCCAATCGGAACGTCGTGCTGGTTTTGAAGTAGCCCGGCTCGTGCACCTTGGCGTAGGTGGTGCCGTAGAATCCGTAGTACCCGCGTCCGTACCCGGATGCGTAGTACGACGTTCTCGGGTTGTAGTAGGTCGATCCGGGCACGTACTCTTGGTCCTTCTCGACGCTCAGCAGGCGGGTGATCAGCACGCCATCGAAGCCCCCGCCTTCGATTGCCCGTTGGATCTGTTCTTCGCTCAGCTGAGTGCTCTGCGGCAAGACGCTCCAACTCGCCTGGGCCGCGCCGCCCGCCTCTACGAGCGCCTTGGCAAAGGCATCCTCGAAGGCCTGCCGGTTCTCCTGGTTCTCAGCGACCCCGATGACCAACACTTTCTTGAAGACCGTCTGTTCGTAGCCTGGGTTACGCCAGCTCTGTGGGATGTTGGTTTGGGTAGAGCTGCAGGCGGCGAGGGAGGAAACCGCGACGACGGCAATCAGGAATTTGGAGAGGGGAAACGTTTTCACGCGGGAAGGGTAGGACAGCGACAGCGACAGTGCCAGTGTCATGCTGGGATGGAGTGGGCACTGCGAGTTCGCCGACGCCCCACGCACGATCCGTTGTTGTCTACGCCCGTGTCGGGCGCTAGCGTTCTGATCCCACGTTTGAGGAGGCCCCCGATGCTCACGCTCTACGAAAACGCTTTCAGTCCCTTCGCCCGCAAAGTGAAGCTTGTGCTCGATTACAAGGGGCTCGAGTTCAACATGGTCGACGGCCTCACCCGCAGAAATAACGAGAAACTCGCGGCGGTGAACAAACGCCTCGAAGTACCGGTGCTCGATCATGACGGTCTCATCGTCGTGAACTCAGCGGACATCGTGGCGTACCTCGAACGCGTCTTTCCCGACTCGCCCGTCTACCCGGGCGATGACAAAACATGGGTGAAGGCTCGCGCCTGGGAGCGGTGCGCGGACACCGTCATCGACCCGATCTTGGTCGACATTAGCTATTGGGTGTGGGCTGACCGAAAGGACAAGATGCCCGACGGCCTCCTCGACGTGGCGCGGGCCGACTTGGAACCCATCTACGATGTGCTGAACCAAGAGCTCACCAATCGAGACTGGGTCTGTGGGGAACTCTCGATCGCTGACATCGCTCTCTTCCCGCACCTCAGCGGCGCCCGAATGCTCGGAGTCCCCTTCGAAAAATCGCGCCACTCAAATCTGCTCGCTTGGTACAAACGTTGTCGGGAGACGCAGATCTTCGCCAACGACATTGCACGGACCAAGGCGTATCTGGCCGAACCATCAAAGTTGGACATCGAGCGGCAAAGGATCTTCTGGCGAGGCGACCGAATCGAATGGATCCTCGCGCGCGGCTACCACGATTGGTTCGTCAAGGAAATCGAGGATGGCAGGGTTTTGTGGCCACGAATCGGCGTGCCCATGTAGGCAGGAAGTCTGCCCACGGACGTGGCCGATGAGAAAGATCGCCGGCCTTCACCGAGCCAGCCGCTAGGATACGCTTCGCTATGGCGCTTAGGGGAAGGGCGGAGGTTGGAATCCGCCTCTTACTTCGGCGAGGAGTTCCGCGAAACGAATCGTCGTCTTGTCTCCCAAGTACGGGCCGATGATTTGGATGTTCACCGGGAGGCGATCCGAGGTGATGCCTACCGGTGCGCTGGTTGCTGGCAGATAGGCAGAGGTTGCGAGGGCGATCCACGGGATGTGGTCCATATAGGGGCGTTTCTTTCCATCGACGGTGATCGTCCGAGATAGGAGGTTGCCTTCCGTCTGGTGCGGAAATGCCGTTACTGGCGTGATCGGGGTGAGCAGCACGTCGATCTCTTTGAACAGTTCGTGGCACTGCCAACGCAATCGTGTGCGACCCTCGTCGGCGCGATTCCAGTCCGCGTGGGAGAGCTGCAGGCCGCGCACGGCGTTCTTCGTGAGCAGACTCGGGTTCATTCCCATCCGGTCCATCAGCGCGTAGTAGGGCGACAGCGTGCGCGCCAGCACCTTCAGTGGTTTGGGCATATCTGTTCCGACAACACCCAGCAGCAACCGGACATAGAGCGGGACGATGCTCTCCAGTCGAAACGGCAGGTCGAGCTCCACGAGCTGCACTTGGGGCCGGAGCGCTTCGATCGTGGCTTCGAGCTCGGTGCGGACCTTCGAGTCGACGGGGCACAGCGGATCATCGAGCCAGTACGCGACCCGGAACTCCTTCAGCGTTTGGGCTCGCGGGGGAGGAAGCTCGAGCGACCAACCGCCCCGATCGAGTGTATCGGGGCCCGCGATGACATCGAGCGCAAGCGCCAGATCGCTCGCGGTGCGGGCCATTGGGCCGAGCACCGCGAGATCCGGCTCACCCTTGGTCCCGGGCGGTCCAGGGATGTGCCCTCGGGGTGGCACGATCCCATGGGTGGTCTTGTGCCCATAGACACCGCAGGAGCTCGCGGGCGTCCGGATCGACCCGGCGATGTCGCTTCCAATCTCTAGGGGCACGAAACCTGCGGCGAGCGACGCTGCAGAGCCACCAGAAGAACCACCCACGGTGCGCGTCACGTCCCAGGGATTGTTGGTGCGTCCGTACACCGCATTGAAGCTTTGCCAGTCGCTCGCGTAGAGGGGGAGGTTGGTTTTTCCAAGAACGATGGCGCCCGCATGGACCACGCGCTGAACCGCCACTGCGTCTTCGGCGGGCACGTGACCGCGAAGCTCGGGTGCGCCGGATGTCGTCACCAAGCCCGCCGTCTCCAACGAGTCTTTGATGGTCATCGGTAAACCATGCAGCGCACCGAGATCCGTCCCGCTCGATCGTGCCGAATCCGCCGCGCGCGCACGCTCCCGCGCTCGTTCGTAGTCCTTCGCGACGACGGCGTTGAGCTTGGGGTTCAAGGCCTCGATGCGCGCGATACAAGAGTCGACAAGCTCCAAGGAGGTGACCTCACCGCTTTGGAGCAGCGCCAAACACTCCGAAGCGGACCGGTAGCTGAGCTGTTCCATGCACGGAGCATACGCGAGCAGCGGTGCATCTTGCTAGCGGGAGGCACTGGCATCGACACCGGCACGGGCGCTGGCGCTGGGACGGGCGCTGTCGGCGATCCTAGACGCTCTCTTCGAGGAACTGTGCGATCAGGTCCGCCACCGAATACACCCGTAGAAAATCCCCGTCTGCGAGCCCATGCACGTGGGGCCTCGTGTTTGTGCACGCGATTCCCCTCAAGACCCCGCTGTCCTGCAGCTTCCCGAGTGATTCCTGGGCGAAGACGCCGTGGGTGCATACCGCGTACACTTCGCTTGCGCCCGCCTCTTTGTAGGACCGTGCAGCAGAAATGAGTGATCCGCCTGTGCGGATCATGTCGTCGTAGATCACCACCGAGCGACCTTCGACGTCTGCGGCAAGTGCGGTGACCTCGATTTCGGTTTCGGACAACCGACGCTTGAAAACGAATGCGGCGTCGACTTGGAGGTCGTTTGCGAGTCTCTCGACCCATTTGGCTCGGCCCGCGTCTGTTGCTCCGAGAACGAAGTCCTCTTCGCCGAAGTCACGAATCGCTTGAAGGACCACCGACCGTGCCTGAAGGTGCACGGGTCGAATGTCGCCGGTAAAGTATTGCGGGATGCCCTCCGAGTGGAGGTCGATCAGAACGACACGGTTGCCCGAGCCGGCCATGGGAATCGAAGACAGAAGCCTCGCGCGGTTTTTGGCGGCGACGATCTCACCGCGCTTCGAGGCACGTTCCATCGTCTGATAGCCAAACCAGGGGAGCACGAGCGTCAACGTATGGGCTCCTTGCTGCACCAGACCCGACGCGAGGTCGTAGATTTCCAACGTGTCGATGTCGTCGATGGTGCCGCCCACCAGCGTGACGTCGCGCCTGGCCACGTCGGTTTCGATCCGGCGATAGCGCTCTCCGTCGGGGAACACCTTGCGTTCGACGACTCCCGGGTCGAACCCCCCCGCGCCGGCGATGTCCTCGCCAAGCTCTTGGTAGCGTTCGGTCGCAAATAGGAGCATGGGCTGTTTCATCGTCGTAGCCTCATGACAACACAGGATCGATTTGCTGGCTAGCGCTTGGCGAGCACCTCGAGAAGAACGTCCGGAACGTCGGTTACGAGCGCATCGACCCCCAAGTCCAGCAGCTCGCGCATCTCAGGCGGGTCGTCGATCGTCCAGACATGCACTTGAATTCCGTGATGATGCGCGGCCTCGATGAACCGCGGCGTGACGATCCGGAGGTGGCGAAAGGTGGCGGGAATCTGCAGTGCATCGAACGCGAAAGTTGCGTGCTTCCACGTACCCGAAAGAACTCGCATCCAAAACCGTAAGGCTTCGCGACGGCTTGCAGACGTCGCCACCCGGCCTTGGCTGAGCTGGCGAAACGCATTGACGGACTCATCGTGCTCCGACGCGACCAGGACCCGGTCGTAGATTCCATGGTGCACGATGAAATCCCAGAGGCGCTGCGCCATGGATGGGTCTTGGGGCTTCATATCGAGGTTGTAGCGAAGACCGGGATCGAGTGAGAGCGCCTCTTCGAGCGTCGGAATGCAAACACCGTTGTGGCGATAGGGGTGGTGGCCTCCCCGAACGAAGCGGTCGGCGGCGTCGAGTTTCTGTACCTCGGCCAGCGTGTGGTCGAGCACTTTGCCATGCCCATTGGTCGTGCGCTCGACCGTCTCATCGTGGAAACACATGAAGTGCCCATCGGCCGTTTCGCGCAGATCGGTCTCGATGTGCCAACAGCCGAGGTCGGCGGCCGATCGAAATGCTAACAGGGTGTTTTCCGGCCAGCGTCGCCCCCCGCCACGGTGCGCAAACGGGAATGGCGAAGTGGGGCCGAAATACGGGCGAGGCATCGAGGCCGACAGCATACCGCCGTTTGCCCCAACACGGGCGTAACACTTGTCACCCGTGGAGTTTCTGTGCATCGTACACGGCCGAAAGGGCTATGAGATGGCGAAGAGCTTGGCTGGAAAAGTTGCGATCATCACCGGGGGCGCTGGGGGAATTGGAAAAGCGATAGCGGAGGAGATGACCGAGCGTGGATGCTACGTCGTTCTTGCGGATATCAACGAAGAGCTTCTCCAGGCGACGGTGTCGGAACTGCGCGCAACCGGAGCCCAAATCGATGCAAAGACGGTGGATGTTCGTGATGCGGGACAGGTGCAGAGCCTCGTCGGGGCGGCCTTTCGAGAGCTCGGTCGGGTCGACTACATGTTCAACAACGCGGGGATCAACGTCCTGGCAGAGCTTCGGGATACTTCGCTCGAGGACTGGAACCTGCTGATCGACGTCAACCTACGCGGTGTCGTGCACGGCGTGCACGCGGCATTCCCCCTCATGTGCGAGCAGGGCTTTGGCCACATCATCAACACCGCTTCGGTTGCGGGAGTGGCACCGATCCCGGCCGAAGGCGCCTACGCTGCCACCAAGCATGCGGTGGTCGGGCTTTCGACGACGCTTCGAATCGAGGCAGCCGCGTTCGGCGTCAAGGTCAGCGTAGTATGCCCTGGTGCCGTCGACACACCGATCCTCTACTCTTCGAAACACGTGAAGTTCGATGCTGACACGATCGTCGAGTTGTTCCCCGAGAAACCCATGCCACCACGGCGCGCCGCACAGTTGATTCTACGCGGTATCGAACGCGGTCGCTTTTTCATCGTGATCTCTAAAACGGCAAACCTATTCTGGCGAGCGTACCGGCTCGCTCCCGAGAGCTCGCTCTCGCTCGGGCAGCTGGCAATGAAACGTATCCGGGCGATCAAGCGGGACGCGTAGCTCAGCGGAACTCCTGCCCAATCCCGATCACGCCAAGTGCACCCTCGTGCATCCGGAACTCTGCGGGCCCCACGCCCGGGGCCTCGCCATCGATGTCCATGTAAGCGGTGTTTGCGGTCACATCGACCTCGACGTGCTTGCCACGGAACGTACTGACCGTGGATGACTCGATGTGGGTCCCCTTGTAGAGGCCTGCCATGACGGGGAGGCCTCGCAGCGTGGAGGTCGCGCGCATCACGATGATATCAAACTCACCGTCTGCAACTCGCGCATTCGGGGCGAACATCATGCCACCTCCTGCCCAACGTCCGTTGCACACGCACACGACACTCACGTCGTGTTCCCCTCGGTCTTCTCCGTCGATCCGCAGACGTATGTGGGCGGGCTTGTATTTGAGTTGCGCGCGCATCGTTGCCACCAAGTACTTGGAGGCCCCGCTGCGGCGGGACTTGGACGCTGCGACGTAGCGGTCGACCAGTCCGCTCATTCCCATTGAAGTGATGTTGAGAAAGTAGCGACTCGCTCGTCCACCATCATCGTGTGCGTACTCGACCCAACCGATGTCGATCGGAACTGGCTCTCCATCGCGAATGACTGCGCATCCGCGTCCGAGCTCGTTCGTCCCGTCGATCATCTTCCGAAAGTCACCCCCGGTTCCGGCGTGCAAGATGCCGAGTGCAACGTCGTGGTTGCGCCCCGACTGCATGATGCCATCGACGATCTCGCTGTGTGTTCCATCGCCTCCGAACGACACGATGGTTCGCGCGCCCCCGGCAGCTGCGTCGCGTGCAATCTCCGTCCCGTGCCCTACCGATTCAGTCAGCCGCAATGCGACCGGGCCGAGTGCCTCTTGAATTTGGGCACTGAGTGCCGGCCAATTGTTCCCCACGAAACCGTACCGTGCGGCTGGGTTTGCGATGACAAGGGTTTTTTCGGGCTCGAACATCGTTGAAGGCCTCGTACCGCATTTCGTCTGTTTCCGGTAGACGCAACAACAGCACCCACGCCACCCCGTAAAGCGACTTCGTCGCCACGGAGCAAGGCGCCACCCTGGAATCAGCGAATCCCGTGGGCGATGCGAAGCGTCGCCTTTACGGGGCTACTTGTTGGGCTGCGGTGTCATCCGCAGGTAGGGCCTGAGCTCGCGGTGCCCCTTCGGGAACTTCTGCGCGATCTCGTCTGGGTCGGTGATCGAGGGGACGATCACGACGTCGTCGCCGTCCTGCCAGTTAGCCGGCGTTGCGACCTGGTGGCTGTCCGTGAGCTGCAGGGCGTCGAGCACGCGCAAGACCTCGTCGAAATTGCGTCCGGTAGCGGGCGGGTACGTGATGGTCGCGCGAACCTTCTTGTTGGGGTCGATGAAGAACACCGATCGGACGGTCACCTTCGCGTCGGCTTCTGGGTGGATCATGTTGTAGAGCGTCGCGACCTTTTGGTTCGGGTCGGCGACGATCGGGAAGTTCATGCGAACGTCTTGGGTGTCTTCGATGTCTTTGATCCATTCCTCGTGCGAGTCGAGCGGATCGACGCTGATGGCGAGTGCCTTGGCGCCGCGTTGCGCGAGTTTGTCCTTGAGCTTGGAGGCGACACCGAGCTCGGTCGTGCACACGGGGGTGAAATCGGCAGGGTGCGAGAAGAAGATCACCCAGCCGTCGCCTGCCCAATCGTGAAAGCGAATCGTGCCTTCCGTGGTCTCTGCTTCGAAATCCGGTGCAGTGGTTCCTAACCGTAGGCTCATTGGCTTGCTCCTTGGAGTTGGTGGGGTCTAGATAGATGGCTCCCTTTCGTGTGCCTCGTCAAGGAGGATTCGAGACAATGGGGCCACTAAGCTGGTATCGAAACTCCGTGCCCGAGCTCTTCCCACGATTGGTGTCTCCCGGGTCACGTCTCGCGCTCGTCGTTGGTGACGAATCGTGGACCTACACCGAGCTCGCCGGCGCTGCTCGTTCTCACGCGGGCGCAGTCGAGCGCTTGGGGGTTCGAGCCGGTGACAGGGTTGCGGTCTGGGCCCACCCGAGTCTCAGTACGGCCGCGGCCATCCTAGGCAATATGGCCGCAGGCACAGCTACCGTGCTCCTCAGCCCGAAGCTTGGGTCACACGAGCTCGCCCACATCGTGAACGACGCTTCCCCCCAATTGGCGTTCTGCGATTCCGGCTACCCGACGCCATCCGAGGTGGACGGGATCGTCTGTCTTCGCGAGCGCTACGAAGCTTCCGAAGGGTCGCTTCGGTCTCTGGCGGTCAACGACAGCCCAGCCCTGATTCTCTACACGTCCGGGACCACTGGACCTCCAAAAGGGGTCGTCATCACTCGCGGCAACATCGCTGCGAACCTCGATGCGCTGGCGCAGGCGTGGGAGTGGACCGAGCGCGACACTGTCGTCCACTCGCTTCCGTTGATTCACGTGCACGGGTTGGTCCTCGGCCTGTTCGGGAGCCTCCGCGTTGGGGGAGCGCTCCACTACCTACCGCGCTTTTCGCTCGATGGGATCGCCGAGGCTTTGACGGATTCGCGGCACGAGCAGACGATCCTGTTCGCGGTGCCAACGATGTACCACCGGCTCGCCGAAGCCGCGGAGTCCGACGCTGTGCTTGCCGAAGTGTTGAAGCATCCGAGGCTTCTCATCTCCGGTTCCGCGGGCCTCCCTTCGCGCGAGCATGAGCGTATCGAGAGGTTGACCGGTCGAGGTGTTCACGAACGCTACGGGCTGACCGAGACCTTGATCAATTGCGGTGTCCCGGCATCGCACGCCCCGAGGCCCGGATTCGTGGGTCCCCCGCTTCCCGGCGTCGAGCTGGTCTTGGTAGACGATACGCGTCGGCGGATCGATGCTCACGACGACGAAACAATAGGCGAGGTCGCGGTGCGAAGTCCCTCGGTGTTTGCGGGGTACCTCAATCGTCCCGATGCAACTGCGGCGGTATTGGACGAGGAGGGTTGGTTCTACACGGGCGATCTTGCGACACGGGCGGAAGACGGATCGATTCGGATTCTCGGGCGGCGGAGCACCGACCTGATCAAAACCGGAGGGTACCGCGTGGGAGCCGGCGAGATCGAAGCGTGTTTGCTCAACCACCCAGCCGTCGCCGAAGTCGCAGTAGTAGGCTCACCCGACGACGATCTGGGGCAACGAATAGTAGCATTCGTGGTCATTCGTTCCGACAAGGACGTCAAACAGCTGTCGTCTCTCACCGACTTCGTCGCCGAACGCCTCAGCCCCCACAAACGTCCCCGCGACATCCAGTTCGTCAAAGAGCTTCCCCGAAACGCAATGGGCAAAGTTCAAAAGAAACAGATCCTCGCGCTCATCCCCTAGCCCTAGTGTTCGTAGACGTGTTCGCGTTCGTGGTCGACTCGGCACGGATCGGCCTCAAGCCGTGCGTGCCAGTCCTTCACGCGTAACCCCACAAGCCAAGGCAACGCCATCCCGGTAGCCCCGCCACGCCTCGACGGCCTGTGCCATGGCGTGGACGACTCCCGCTCGCTCGTCGGCGCGCACGTGACCGAGCATCACCTTCCATGCGGCTTTTCGGTGCTCGCCTTCGACGGCCCGGTGGGCTTTGGTGAGCGCCAGGCATCCGAGCGGCAGACCGTAGTGCTTCGCTAGCGGGTGCTCATCGAGTGGCGGCTCAGGCCTTGCGGGAGCGGAATCATCGAGCTCATGCCGCTCGTACGGCGTGCCTTCGATAAACAGGATCGCGACTGACGCTGCGACGGCCCATCCCCGGTTGGTGGTCGCGTCGTCGAGGAAGCTTCTGTATCGAAGCGCGCTCGGCAGAAGCTGCACGCGCGAGAAGCGCTCGACGTTCATTCCGAGACCGCGCGGGTACTCGAGGAAGAGCTCTGGGTGCGGCTTTCCCGCCGCGAGGCCGCCTGTCTCTTCTTCGTAGATGTTTTCCGCCAGCTCCCTTCGAACCTCGGCGATGGGGCACTGCACATATGCGCGTCCGAGGAGGATGGGAAAGTCACGGACGTAGACCTCCCACTCGTGCTCGAGGTGAATGTGCAGCTTGTCTTTGGGGACTAGGCCTCGGGTGAACGCCGGCCACGCCCAGTGCGTCTTTCGTTCCATCTGCTGAAGAAGCGCCTCTTGAAACTCGGAACGATCCACTCGTTCCAAGGTAGGCGCTGACATCTCTCGTGTCGAAAACCACCCGAAAACATGGAGTTTTCTAGCTAGGCATCACCTTTCAAATACGTGTAGCCGCGAAGGCTTTCTTCGTAGTGCCGCATGAATGTGCGGAGCTGCGGAAGGGTCATGCGGCCCTGATTGAGCGCGCGTTCTGCCTGTTTGCGCACGCGCTCGACCATCTCCTCGGGGTCGTACTGGAGGTAGCGCAGCACTTCGTCGATAGCGTCGCCCTTGATGACATTGGCCACGCTGTATCCATAGTCTTCGACCCTCACGTGAACGGCATTGGTATCGCCAAAGAGGTTGTGAAGGTCACCGAGGATCTCTTGGTACGCTCCGCCTAGAAACATGCCGAGGAGGTACGGCTCACCACTGCGAATAGGATGAAGGTCGATCCCGTGCTGGACTTCTTCGACATCGATGAAGTGGTCCACGATACCGTCGGAGTCACAGGTCAAATCTGCGAGCCTCGCGCGGACGGTGGGCTCCTCGTCCAACCGTTGAATCGGCATGAACGGGAACAGCTGATCCATCGCCCAGATATCCGGCGCAGATTGGAAGAGCGAGAAGTTGCAGTAGTAGATGGCGCCGAGCAGCTCGTCCACGGCGTTGAGTTCTTCGGGTACGTATTTCAGGCGTCGCATGCTCTGGCTGATCTTCTCGCAGCAGCTCCAAAACAAGTGCTCGGCCCGTGCGAGGTCCCGCATCCCGAGGTAGCCAAACTTGAAGAGGCTCCGTGCTTCTTCGAGGGCCTGCTGCGTGTCGTGCCACGATTCCTGCACGTTCTTAGGCTGCACCCCTCTCCATGTCTCGTAGAACTCATCGAGAATTCGGTGGTCTTCGGGGGCCGGCGGAGTCGGGTCTTCGAAATCGACGGAATCGACCCCGAGCGCGTCGAAGATCAACACCGATTGATACGCGGCGATCGAACGGCCGCTTTCACTGACGATGGTAGGGGGCTCGATGGTCGCCTTTTCGCAGGCTTCCTGGATCGCGAACACGACATCGTACGCGTATTCTTGAAGGTCGTAGTTCATCGAACCTCGGAAGTCCGTCTTCGACCCGTCGTAGTCGACGGCAAGCCCACCACCCACATCAAGGAAACCCATCGTGGAGCCCATATTCACCAACTCGACGTAGATCTGGGCGGCTTCGCGCATCGCGTTCTTGACAGGGATGATGCTCGAGACCTGGCTTCCGAGGTGGAAGTGCAAGAGCTTGAGGCAGTCGAGCATGTTTCGCTTCTGGAGCTCGTCGACGACTTGGACGATCTCCGACATGGTCAGACCAAACTTCGCCCGGTCACCTGCCGACGCTGCCCAACGTCCGATCCCCTTGCTGCTCAGCTTGGCTCTCACGCCGAGGCATGGGCGGATGCCGAGCTTTTCAGATGCCCGGAACGCGAGATCGAGCTCCTCAATGCGTTCGAGCACCACGACTACCGTGTTGTCGAAGCGTTGCGCGACGAGTGCGGTCTCCAAATAGGCCAGGTCTTTGTATCCGTTGCAAATGATGAAACCGTCCTCGTCTTCCATCGCGGCGAGGGCGATCAAGAGCTCGGGCTTCGACCCCGCTTCCAACCCAAAGCGCCACGGTCGACCCGATTCGACGATCTCCTCGACGAGGTGTCTTTGCTGGTTGACCTTGATTGGAAAGACGCCTCGATATTCGCCCTTGTACCCATACTCCGAGATCGCGTTCTCGAAACACAAGTTGAGCAGTCGAATGCGGTCTTGGAGGATGTTCGGGAAGCGGATCAGGAGCGGGAGATCGAGCCCACGTTCACCGAGTTGTCTGGTGAGGTCATACAGATCGATCGTCCCGTCGAGGGTAGGATCGGGGCACACCGCAACATGGCCTCGCTCGTTGATCCGGAAGTAGGGTTCACCCCAGCCCTTGATCTGGTAGAGCTTCTCGCTCTTCTTGATGCTCCAATCCCGGTGCTGGCCGTTGCCGTCCATGAGGCACAAGACCTAGCACACCGCTGTGACCTTGGGATGGCGCACGCTTCGTTGCCCCGGCGGCCCTGCCGTGGTAGCCGAACGCATGAGGGGAAAGCCCATGAAGAGCCATTTGGCGCTGATTCTTATCTTTGTTTCGTCAGGATTCGCGTGCTCGGAGGCCGCCGGAAAGTCGGAGTCCCCGTCAGCGGAGGTGACCGCGGAGGCCGTTCTAGAAGAGGCTCAGGCGGAGGTGCCCTCTTCTGCCGCTGCGCCACTCGCCGCCGCAGCACCGGGGACGTCCACGTATATGGATCTCCTGGCGCTCCTTCACCTGGCGGATGTCTACGATCCCTCCGGTTTGTTCATCGACTTCGGAACCGTCGCGCGACTGAAATACACCAACGGCAATTGGAATAGCGGCTGGCAGGGCGACACCAAAGAAGGAGGCAAGACCGTGTCGACCTTTCGAAAAACAGCTCGGCTCTACCTCCCCGTCGACAACGCGCAGACGATGCAGCTCCGCATTCGGGCAAAAGCATATGCCCCGGGGCCCCTGATCACGTACCTCAACGGAACAACCCTCAAGGAGGTGCGCGCATCTCCAGGCGAGGGGTTCGTCGAGCTCGTCGTCCCGATCCCTAGTGAAGACGTCAAGCCCGGTGAAAACGCGATCCTGTTCCGCGCCACCAAGACCCGTCAGGTTCGCGGCAAAGCGCGTTCGTTTGCCGTCGACTGGGTTCGCCTCGAAGCCGTCTCCCCAGAAGGGGAAGCGCTCGTCGCACCCATGCGAGTCGCTGCCGAGCGAGTGGAGGCCAACGGCGTAGGCCGCCGCTCTGTTCGCCTCGCGCCCGGTGCCCAGACCGACTGGTTCGTCGAGGTGCCGCAGGACGCCTCACTGGTGTTCGGTGCGGCGACAACCTCTGATGGCGCGGGTACGCTCGAGATTGCGACCAAGAGTGACCGAAAGGCCATCAGTCAGGACCTGCGCGTTCGGGGTTCATGGTCGGACCATCGAATGTCATTGCGCAGCCTCACCGGTGAAGTCGTCCGCATCCGCTTCCGCAACGTGGGTTCGGCCGAGCTCGCCCTGAGCAACGTTCGGGTCGTGAAAAAGGCAGTAGAGCCGATCGCGATCGAGAAGCCAGCGCGCAACGTCATCGTCCTTCTCATCGACACGCTGCGGGCGAGCAAGCTTTCGAGCTACAATCCCAAGACGCGGGTGAGAACGCCTGCGCTCGATGCATTCGCGGCGGAGGGCACCGTCTTCGAGCGGCCGCAAGCTCCCGAGAATTGGACTAAACCTTCGGTAGCCAGCGTGCTGACCTCGCTGCATCCCGCGACGCACAGCACCAAGCAAGACGCATCGAAGCTCCCGAAGTCGGCCCTCATGTTGAGCGAGGTTTACCAAAAGGCCGGGTTCGAGACCGGAAGCTTCATCGCCAACGGATACGTGTCGAACGCCTTTGGGTTCGATCAAGGTTGGGATCACTATACCAACTACATTAGGGAGCGTCGTAACACCAACGCTTCCAACGTGTTCGGCGAGGCGGCCTCGTGGATCGAGAAAAACAAGGACAAGCGCTTCTTCGCGTATATCCAGACCATCGATCCGCATGTTCCGTACGACCCGCCCGACGCGTTCCTGAAGATGTACGACCCCGCGCCGTACAACGGCCAAGTTCGAAATCGCCGGACCCATTTGATGCTCGACGAGGTCAAAAAGAACCCGAAAAAGTACACTTTCACGAAGCGCGACAAGGAGCGTATCGAAGCGTTACACGACGGAGAGATCAGCTATCACGACGAACATTTTGGGCAGTTTCTCGCGAAGCTGCGAGAGCTTGGCCTGCAAGACGACACGATCATCGTGATCACCTCCGACCACGGCGAAGAGTTTCAGGAGCATGGCTCGTGGGGCCACGGGCATTCGGTCTACCAAGAGTTGCTGGGGGTGCCCCTGTTGTTTCGATGGCCGGGTGTCATTCCCGCTGGTGGGCGGGTTGAGCCTGTGGTCAGCACGATGGACATAGGGCCCACGGTTCTCGAAGCCACCGGCGTTCCGATTCCCAAAGAGTTCGAAGGTCACAGCTTGATGGGGTTCATCCGGGGCGACTGGCCGATGGGCCCGTACGTCGCGTTCAGCGATTTCCTCGACCATCGCCGTGTGATTCGCGGCGGCGATTGGAAGCTGATCATCCGCGGCAACCTGTCGCAAGTCATCTTCGATCTGAAGAGCGATCCCGGGGAGCAGAAGGAGCTCGACGGGCGCGCCAACCCCATCGCGCACCGATACCTTCGAACCCTTCACGGCCAGTTTCTGGGCGCGCAAGACCGAGGAGAATGGCTGGCGGCTACGACGGACGGACCGGGCGAGAAGCGTTTGAGCCAGGAGAAGCAGGAGATGACCCCCGAGCTCTGCCGACAGCTCGTCGCGCTCGGATATATCAGCGCAGAGTGCGACCAGATGCTCAACAACTAGTTGCGCCGTCGTTGGAGGGTGGCGCCGCCGATCTTCGCGATGAGGGTCGTGATCAGGTAGCCGAGGCCGATCAGTCCGAGTGCCATCATCACATCCGAGAACGAGGGTGAGTAGAACATGGTGGGGTACTTGTCCTGTGTGAGCTCGGCGAGCCGCTCCGCCGTGAGGGCTTCCCCTTTGAATATTTCGCCGACCTGGGGCGCAACGCCTTCCTGAAATGGCCACAGGCCCAGCACCGCGCCGACCAAGAGTCCCATCAGCATGCCGAGGGTGGGTTGTTCGTACCGTTGGAGCACGAGCTTGATGACGTTGCTAATCAGCAGGATCCCCACGGCGACCCCGACGCCGACGGGCAGAACGACGCCCAGGATGGGCTCGTAGGCGCTGGCCAACGCGTTGGCTTTGAGGGCCTGCTTGAGGGCGTCGATCGCGCTCAGCACCGGCACGTACACGCCGAGCACCAACAGCAGGTAGCCTCCACTCACACCGGGGAGGATCATCGCGCTGGCGCCCGCGACCCCCGCGACGAACATCACCAACGCCCCCTCGCGGTGGGCCCCCTCGCCCGAACTTGCGACTTGCAACCACGCGAGCGCTGCCATGGCGGTGAGACCCACCGCCGCCCCCGCCCAAAATAGACGGCTCGGAGGTCGCGCCATCTCCCAAAGGACCGGAACTCCGCCTAAGGTGAGCCCGATGAAGAGGCTGTACATGGCCCAGCGATGCTCGACGACCGCGTCCTTGACCGGTCCGGCGCCGAGGAGGATCGCCAGCGCTGCGGCGGTGCCGATCAAGCCCAACACCGCCAAAGCGCTCTTTCGAAAGCGGAGGCTGCTCAGGTCGGCCAAAGCCTCGATGAACCGTGGGTAGACCCCGGCCGCGAGCAGCATGGTGCCACCACTGATACCTGGCACCAGATTCGCCAAGCCCATGAGCACGCCGCCCATGAGACAGCGAGCGCCTGATTTCGGGCTGATCGCAGTGCTCGGTTCTTCGCTCATTGCGCGGGTTTACGGCAAATAAGCCCCCTGTCCAAAGAAAACGAGCCGCCCGGTGGCTCGCGGCGGCCGGCGGACTTAGGTTCTTAAAATGGGCCGCCTCTTTCTCCTGTTCACCGTCGTCCCTCTGGTCGAGCTGTATCTGCTGGTTGCGATCGGTCGAGTCCTTGGACCGGTGCCGACCATCGGGCTGGTCCTCGTGACCGGCGCGCTCGGTGCCTGGTTTGCGCGGCTTGAGGGCGCGCGGGTGATCCGTCGGTGGCAGGAGGCCATGGCCCGGCAGCAGCTCCCCAAAGATGGGGTGGTCGACGGGCTTCTCATTTTCGTGGGTGGCCTGATGTTGATCACTCCCGGAATTTTGACCGACGTTGCTGGGCTTTCGATGGTCATGCCCTCGACACGCCGTGTTATCGCCCGATTCGTGCGGGCCTGGTTTGAGCGGCAAATTGCCGCGGGTCGCGTGCAAGTCTACGCTCCGGGCTCCCCTTCTCCGCGAGGCCGACCCGGCGGCGTCATCGATGTCGAGGGTGAGGTGATAGACGTGGTCGAGGTGCGGGAAGTGTCCGACATCCCGCCACAGCTTGAGAAGTAGACACGTCGCGTCTCGTCGGCTAGGACGCCCTTCATGAAATCACCCTGGACCCTCCTGAACTGCGTAGTGCTCGCCGCTGCGCTAACCGCTTGCAAGAGCAGCGCCCCCGCCCCTGCTGAGGGCGAGTCTGAAAGCGAGGCTACGGCCACGACCGATGAAGGCGCAAAGACCGAAGCTGCGGCCGCGCCTGTCGAGAAGCCGGCTGCGAAGGAGGACATACCAGCGCCGCCCGATGTCGCTGCGCCGCCCGAGGACGCCAAGCGTAGCGAGTCGGGTCTTGCGTGGACGGTCTTGAAAGAAGGTGAGGGCGACAAGCACCCCGGAGAGTTCGACATCGCTACCGTGAACTACACGGGATGGACGACCGAGGGCCGGATGTTCGACAGCTCGGTGAAGCGTGGCAAGCCGGCCAAGTTTCCCGTGAATCGGGTCATCGCCGGTTGGACCGAGACCTTGCAGTTGATGGTGCCCGGCGAGAAGCGCCGCGTCTGGATCCCCGGCAAGCTCGCCTACGGCGAAGCGAAGGGCAACGACCCGCACGCGCAGTTCGGACCGCCGAAGGGCACGCTCGTCTTCGATGTGGAGCTGATCGGCTTCGAAGAAGCTCCCAAGCCGCCCGAGACGCCCAAAGACGTCGCCAAGATTCCAAAGAAAGCCAAGAAGACCGACTCCGGCCTTGCGTCGCGCGTGCTCGAGAAGGGCAGCGGCGACAAACATCCGGCGGCTACCAGCGTCGTTACCGTCAACTACTCGGGCTGGACGACGGATGGCAAAATGTTCGATAGCTCGGTCGTCCGGGGCAATCCCGCGACCTTCGGCTTGAACCAGGTGATCCCGGGCTGGACCGAGGGGCTTCAGCTCATGGTCGTCGGTGAGACGCGACGCCTTTGGATCCCCGAGGATTTGGCTTACAAGGGCCGATCCGGGAAACCGCAAGGCATGCTGGTCTTCGACGTCGAGCTACTCGAGATCAAGAACTAAAGCCGCCCTTCGAAGGGGTGATAGATCCAAAACTCCCCTCGCCCGTCTACGGCAAGTGAGGAGCAAACATGAAGCAAGTAATCGCTGTTCTGGGTCTGTGTGTGGCCATGGCTTGGCCGACGACGTCGCGCGCGTTCTGTGGGTTTTACGTGAGTGGAGCGGATGCGTCGCTCTACAACAACGCGACCATGGTCGTCATGATGCGGGAGGGCACACGAACGGTGCTCTCGATGCAGAATAACTACCAAGGGCCGCCGGAAGACTTCGCGATGATCGTTCCGGTCCCGGTGGTTTTGCAAGAAGAGAACGTGAAGACGCTGCCTCGCGAGATCTTCTCCAGAGTGGACAAGCTCGCCGCGCCGCGTCTCGTCGAGTACTGGGAGCAAGACCCTTGCCGTCCGATGGTGGTGGCCGAGATGGCGATGCCCATGGCGTCCCGCGCGGCGCGCAAATCGAGGGCGGCCGAAGATCGCGACGAGAAATATGGCGTGACGATCGAGGCCGAGTTCAAGGTTGCCGAGTACGACATCGTCATTTTGAGCGCGAAGGACTCAGGCGGTCTCGAAAAGTGGCTTCGGAAGAACAAGTACAACATTCCCAAAGGTGCCAACAAGGTGCTTCGGCCGTACGTCGAGCAGAATACCAAGTTCTTTGTCGCCAAGGTGGACGCCGAGAAGGTGAAGTTTCAGGACGGGAAGGCCGTGCTGTCGCCGCTTCGATTCCACTACGATGCGCCGACCTTCACGCTTCCTGTTCGCCTGGGGCTGCTCAACAGCAGCGGCGAGCAAGACCTGATCGTTCACATCCTCGCCAAGGGTCAACGATACGAGGTGGCCAACTACAAGAACGCGTCGATCCCGACCAATATCCGGGTCGAAGACAGCGTTCGAGAGAATTTCGGGGGCTTCTACAATGCGTTGTTCGAGCGCACGACCGAGAAAAACCCCGGCGCCGTGGTGACCGAGTACACGTGGGACGCGACCAGCTGTGATCCTTGTCCCGAGCCGCCGCTCACGCCCCAAGAGCTCACCATGCTCGGCGGCGATGTGATCGTCCCCGGCGCGCAGGACCCGTA
The DNA here is from genome assembly GCA_964194675.1 of uncultured Coxiellaceae bacterium. Lineage (GTDB taxonomy): Bacteria > Myxococcota_A > Polyangia > Polyangiales > Houyiibacteriaceae > SG8-38. The sequence goes on from CAXMND010000064.1 coordinate 92,463, forward strand.
CTCCGACATTCCCGGCGTCGTCCCGCGCAAGACGCGACGTGTGGCCTGGCAACCCTACGGATTCGTCCTGACGCGCCTTCACTACCGCTACGGGAAGAGTGGACTCGACGAAGACTTGGTGTTCCGAGCGGCGGGCCCAATCGTAGGCGGACGAGGCATGCCGGACCAAAACGGTGACCTTCACGAGCGCCGCGCGGAGGCGTCGGGAATCAACAATTTCCAGGGGAGGTACGTTATCCTGCATCCGTGGAAGGGCGCCCTCGCGTGTGACAACCCGCAGCGTGGCATGTGGGGCGGCCCACCCGGACGGCCCGTGCCGAAGCCTTTCGCGGCCCCCAGCCCCATGTTCGAGGGCGCGACGGCACCCACACTCACGAATCAATTGCCCGGGCTCATCCAAACCGACATCCCTGAGCTCGACTTGAAGGCGCGGCCGTCCGAGCCGGAGCCCAAAACTCAAGACGGTGCGGGGCCTTCGAGCGGCGGTGCCAGCACCAGTCCATCGGATGGCTGCAGCATCAGTGCGGCGAGAACAGCATCGCTCGGTTGGATCGCGTTGATCATCGTTGCTATGTGGCTGACGAGGCGAAGAACCGTCTATTAGTTCATGGCAGAATTCATCTACACGATGAAGGGGGTTACGAAAGTTCATCCCCCGGACAAGAAGATCATCGAAGACCTCTATCTCTCGTTTTTTCCGGATGCGAGGATAGGGGTCATCGGCGTTAACGGAACGGGAAAGTCTTCGTTGCTGCGCATCATGGCGGGCGAGGACGACACTTTCACCGGTGAAGCTTGGATTCGTCCTGGTGCGAAGGTCGGGTATCTCCCCCAAGAGCCGGACCTCGGCGACGCGAAGACGGTGCTTGAGGCCGTCGAGGCAGGCGTGGCGCCGGTTCGTGCGCTTCTCGACGAGTTCAACGAGCTCAGCATGAAGCTTGGCGAGCCGATGAGCGATGACGAGATGACCAAGCTTCTCGATAGACAGGGGGCGCTTCAAGACCGAATCGATGCTGTCGATGGCTGGAATCTCGAGAGTACGCTGGAGATCGCGATGGACGCGCTACGGCTGCCGCCCGCCGACGCCGGCCCCGAGTCGCTATCTGGCGGCGAGAAGCGACGCGTTGCGCTGTGCAAGTTGCTTCTCGAAAAGCCAGAGCTTCTGTTGCTCGACGAGCCCACCAACCACCTCGATGCCGAGTCGGTAGCGTGGCTCCAGGGGTACCTTCAGAAGTACCCGGGATGCGTCATCCTCGTGACGCATGACAGGTATTTCCTCGACGAGATCGTGCAATGGATTTTGGAGCTCGACCGCGGCGGGGCGCATCCGTTCGAGGGCAACTATTCGCAATGGCTCGAGGCGAAGGGTGCGCGCCTCGCCCAGGAAGACAAGAAAGACAGCGCGCGAAGGCGAAAGATCGCTCGCGAGCTCGAGTGGGTGCGATCGTCGCCGAGGGCGCGTCAGGCCAAGAGCAAAGCGCGTATCACCGCGTTCGAGACTCTGGTGGCCGACGCGGTCAAGACGAGGCGCGACCCCAACGAGATCCGAATTCCGCCGGGGCCTCGACTGGGAACGCAGGTATTCGAGGTCGAAGGGGTCAGCAAAGGGTACGGCGACAAGCTGCTGTTCGAGGACTTGAGCTTTCGAGTGCCGCGCGGTGCGATCGTCGGGATCGTCGGCCCGAACGGTGCCGGAAAGACGACGCTCTTTCGAATGCTAGTGGGCAAGGAGACGCCCGATGCGGGCACCATCACCGTGGGTGAGACGGTCAAGGTCGCGTACGTCGACCAGAGTCGCGACGCGCTCGATGGAGGTAACAACGTCTTCAAGGAGATCGCAGGCGACGCGGACGAGATCGACGTTGGCGCGGGCACCGTGAAGTCGCGGGCGTACGTGGGTTGGTTCAATTTCCGGGGGAGCGACCAGCAGAAGCCGGTCAAGAACCTCTCGGGGGGCGAACGTAACCGCGTGCATCTGGCCAAGCTCCTCAGGAGTGGCGGGAACGTACTCCTCCTCGACGAGCCCACGAACGACATCGACGTCGACACCCTCCGTTCCCTCGAGGAAGCGATCCTAGCGTTTCCGGGGTGTGCGATGATCATCAGCCATGATCGCTGGTACCTGGATCGCCTTTGCACCCACATCCTCGCCTTCGAAGGCGACAGCCGGGTCGTCTGGTTTGAGGGCGCGTACGCCGACTATGCCGCTGACCGCAAAGCCCGTTTGGGCGCGGACGTCGAGATCCCGCACCGCATCAAATATCGAAAATTCTCCCGCTAAGACGCGAACGACTTCGTCGCAGCCACGAGGCGATCGGCGATACCTCGCTCTAGGGCGGAGTGACCTGCGTCAGGGACTACATGGAACTGGCTGCCGGGCCACGCGCGGTGCAGCTCATAGGCGCTTTCGGCTGGGCAGACGATGTCATAGCGGCCTTGAATGATGATCGCTGGGAGATGCTGGATGCGCGCGATGTTGTCGAGGAGATACCCGTCGTCTTGGAAGAAGCCACCGTTGATGAAGTAGTGACATTCGATGCGTGCGAAAGCTTCGGCGAATTGGTCCTCGCTGATTCGCTCGATGAGATCGGCGTCGGGAATGAGGCGGCTCGTGCGTCCCTCCCAGGTGCTCCATGCGCGAGCAGCAAGCATGCGAACGTTGCGATCGTTGCTCGTGAGTCGTTTGTAGTACGACCCGACCATGTCGTCGCGCTCCTCGATCGGAATCGGGGCGAGATACTCCTGCCATGCCTCAGGAAAGATTCGGCTCGCTCCCTCTTGGTAGTACCAAAGAATTTCTTGCGTCCTCAGAAGGAAGATGCCGCGCAGCACGAGCTCGGTGACGCGGTCCGGATGCTGCTGTGCATAGGCCAGCGACAAGGTGCTGCCCCACGAGCCGCCGAAGAGTTGCCAACGGTCGATTCCCAGGTGCTCGCGGATTCGCTCCATGTCGTCGACTAGGTCCCAGGTCGTGTTGTTCCGGAGCTCGGCATGCGGGGTACTCCGTCCGCATCCTCGCTGGTCGAACAGCACGATGCGGTAGCCAGCCGGGTCCCAGAAGCGCCTGTGTACCGAGTTGCAGCCGCCGCCTGGGCCCCCATGGACGAAAATCGCGGGCTTTCCGCCGGGATTGCCACATTGCTCGTAGTAGACCGAGTGGACGCCGTCGACATCGAGAAACCCGGAGTCGTATGGCTCGATTTCTGGGAATAGCCCTGACATTACGGAGCGCGCATCACAGCACGTTCGCGGACTGGCGCAACTGAGGACAATGACTATCTTGCCGCCCGGGCCATGACCCAAACCGAATTCGAACGACGCCGCACGTTTGCGATCATCTCGCACCCGGATGCCGGAAAGACGACCTTGACCGAGAAGCTTCTGCTCTACGGTGGAGCTATCCATGCGGCCGGCGCGGTCAAGTCCCGCAAAGCCAAGCGTTCGGCGGTCAGCGACTGGATGGCTCTCGAGAAGCAACGTGGCATTTCGGTCACGACATCGGTCCTACAGTTCGAGTACGACGACATACGCTGGAATCTCCTCGACACGCCAGGCCACAACGACTTCAGCGAGGACACCTATCGGACCCTGATGGCGGCCGACTGCGGAATCATGATTCTCGATGCGGCCAGGGGCGTCGAGCCCCAGACACGAAAGCTCTTTCATGTGTGTCGCTTGCGTCAGACACCCGTCGTCACCTTCATCAACAAGATGGACCGTCCGGCGCGCGACGCGTTTGCACTCATGAGCCAGGTCGAGGAGGTCCTTGAGGTGAATACGGTCCCGTTCACGTGGCCGATCGGGAGTGGCGATCTGTTTCAAGGCGTTTACGACCGTATCAACAAGCTGGTGCTCCGGTTTGAGCGCTCCGCGGAAGGTCAGGAGAAGCGAGCGGAGATGCAAGTGACCGGGCTCGACGATCCGGAGCTTGATTCGCTCCTCGGCGAGGACGCAGCCGCGACGCTTCGCGAAGAAGTAGAGCTCCTGGACGGTGCAGGGGAAGAGTGGGACGAAGAGAGATTCCTGTCCGGCGAGATCACACCGGTCTTTTTCGGGAGTGCCCTCAACAACTTCGGAGTCGAGCCCTTTCTTCAGTCGTTCAAGGGGCTTTGTCCGCCTCCGGGGCCGCGGCAGGCCGCCGGGGACGTTTGCGTCGATCCCGCCGACGACCGTTTCAGCGCGTTTGTCTTCAAAGTGCAGGCCAACATGGACCCTTCACACAGAGACCGCGTCGCTTTCGCACGGATCTGTTCCGGGCGTTTCGAGGGTGGGATGCGCGTCCATCACTATCGGCTCGGGAAGGCGATTCGGCTCAACCGAGCCGAACAGTTCTTTGCGCAAGAGCGCGAGAGAGTCCTCGAGGCATACGCCGGCGACATCGTGGGGCTCTACGACCCCGGCCTCTACCGTATCGGTGACACCCTCTCGACCGAAGGGCCGATGAGCTTCGATGCCGTACCGCGATTTTCACCGGAGCACTTCGCCCGATTGCAGTTGCTAGATCCACTCAAACGGAAGCAGCTTCAAAAGGGCATCCGGGAGCTCTCAGAGGAGGGAACGGTCCAGCTATTCACCGAGCCCGGACGAGAGAAGGATCCCGTTTGTGGTGTCGTAGGACGCCTCCAATTCGACGTCCTGATCTTCCGACTAGAACACGAGTACGGCGCGAAGGTCACGTTTGACCTCTTACCCTACCAGCATGCTCGCTGGGTGGACGGGGTAGGTGGGTGTGACGAGCTGAAGGCACGTCGGGTCCCCATGGCGGTGCTGGATCGAGACGACCGCCCGGTAGCGCTTTTTCGGGACGAATGGGAGATCCAAAGAGTCGAGCGCGACAACGAGAACTGGACGTTCCACGAGACCGTCCCGATAGTGGCTGCAGCATGAATAGCGGAGAAGCAGCCCACGTCCTAGAATGGCGGAGAGGGACCAGAACGAGGAGAAGAGGGGCATGATTCAGAAGACCAGCAAGGTCGCGTTTATCTTGGCAGTTTGCTTGGCGACTCCAGCGATCTCGCATGCCGACGCCACCAGGTTCCAAGTCCATAACGGCAAGGCCACCTTCGTTTCGGACGCACCACTCGAGACGATGACGGGGACCACCGCGAAGGTGACCGGGACTGTGACATTCGATCCGGCCGACCTCTCCACTACGAAGGGCACGTTCAAGGCGCCCGTGATCTCGATGCGGACCGGTAACGACCTGCGCGACGAGCATCTTCAAAGCGACAGCTGGCTCGACGCAAAGGAGAACCCGCGCATCGTTTTCCAGATCATCGAAGTGAGCGGCGCGGAGTCGCTCAAGCCCAAGAAGGATACCAAGGTCAAGGTGAAGGGAGAGTTCACGGTACACGGCGTCACGAAAATCGTCGAGGCCAAGGGAACGGTAAGATGGACTCCGGTCGACGGGGGCAAGGACGAGCTCCGCATCAAAGCCAAGTTCACCACCAAGCTCGAAGATCACGGTGTATCGGTCCCGTCGATCGTGCGACTCAAGGTCGCGAACGAGATTA
>CAXMND010000065.1:0-6578 GCA_964194675.1 uncultured Coxiellaceae bacterium
CATCACGCATTGGAAAGCCCGCGGGATCAACCTCACGCCGATTCTCACACCGGCGAAGAAGCTGCACGAGGGCGTCCAGGTGTACTGCACCCAACCGCAGGACCACGGGCTCGAGCGTGCACTCGACAATCAATTGATCGAGGCGGCAAAGCCAGCAGTCGAGCGCGGCGAAAAGGTTCGCGCCGAGTTTCCCATCAAGAACACCAATCGTGTGGTCGGCACCATGCTCAGCCACGAAATCGCGAAGGCCTGGGGCGAGGAGCTGCTGCCGGACGGGACGATTCACTTCAAGTTCAAGGGCTCAGCTGGGCAGAGCTTCGGAGCGTGGCTCGCGAAGGGCGTGACCCTAGAGCTCGAGGGCGACGCCAACGATTACGTTGGCAAGGGCCTGTCGGGCGGGCGCTTGATCGTGTACCCCCCCAAAGAGAGCACGTTCATACCCGCTGAAAACATGATCATCGGCAACGTCGTGCTGTACGGCGCGGTTAAAGGGAAGGCGTTCTTCCGGGGGCGCGCTGCCGAGCGCTTTTGCGTGCGTAACTCCGGTGCCTGGACGGTGATCGAGGGGGTGGGCGACCACGCGTGCGAATACATGACCGGAGGGCGCGCCGTGATCCTCGGTCGTACGGGGCTCAATTTCGGGGCCGGAATGAGCGGTGGCATCGCCTACGTCCTCGATACCGAGGGCGGCTTTGCGCGTCGCTGCAACCAAGACATGGTCGATCTCGATCCACTCGAGGATCCGCAGGAAATCGCAGAGGTGCGAGGGCTCATCGAAGAGCACCTTCAGTACACCGGGTCGAAGACGGCCGAGCGCGTGCTGGCAAGGTGGGACTCCGTCCTGAGCGACTTCGTGAAAGTCATGCCAGTCGACTACAAGCGTGTGCTACGCGAGCGCGCCGAGTTCGGTCGTGCCGCAACTTTCGTAGACGGTGACGTCGGTCGACGAGACTCCCTACCTCCCGATGCCCTCGAGAGAGATGTCGCAGAGTGAGTAGAACCGAGTAACGATGGGTACGCCAACTGGTTTCAAAGAGTTTCGGCGCGAGGCGGTGCCTTACGTCGACCCGCTAAAGAGGATTGAGACTTGGGATGAGTACCTGGTCGAAGTCCCCGAGGAGCAGCTGCGCCAGCAAGGTGCGCGATGCATGGACTGTGGGGTGCCCTTCTGCCAATCGTCGACGGGTTGTCCGATCGACAATCTAATCCCCGAATGGAACGACCTGGTCTATCGAGGACGGTGGCGCGAGGCACTCGATCGGCTGCACAAGACCAACAACTTCCCCGAGTTCACCGGCCGCACGTGTCCCGCGCCGTGCGAAGGCGCCTGCGTGCTCGCGATCATCGAGCCAGCCGTCACGATCAAGAACATCGAGAACGCCATCGTCGACCGGGGTTTCGCGGAGGGGTGGATCAAGCCAGAGCCTCCGGAGGAGCGCACCGGCAAGAAGGTGGCGATCATCGGAAGTGGTCCGGCAGGGCTGACTGCAGCCCAGCAACTCAACCGTGCCGGTCACTGTGTCACCGTGTACGAGCGCGATGATCGCATCGGGGGCCTGCTGATGTATGGCATTCCCAACATGAAGCTCGACAAGGGCGTCGTCGATCGTCGGGTCGACATCATGCGCGAGGAAGGCGTGAAGTTCGTGACCAACGCGCACGTCGGAGTGAACACCGACGTGCGAACGCTTCGCGAAGAGAACGATGCTCTAGTCTTGGCTTGCGGCGCAACGAGGCCCCGCGATCTGCCGATTCCAGGCCGCGAGCTCAGCGGGATTCACTTCGCGATGGAATTCTTGCTGAAGAACACGAAGAGCTTGTTGGACAGCAAGCACGAGGACGGTCAGTACATCAGCGCGAAAGACAAGAAGGTCATCGTCATCGGTGGTGGCGACACCGGCACCGATTGCATAGGCACCTCGATGCGTCATGGGTGCGCCTCTTTGGTCAATTTCGAGCTTTTGCCGCGGCCCCCGGATGAGCGCGCGCCGGACAACCCTTGGCCCGAGTGGCCGGTCATTTTCCGTGTCGAGTACGGACACCAGGAGACCGCTGCGAAGTTCGGAAAGGACCCGCGTGAGTTCCGCGTTCTCAGCAAGCGGTTCCTCGATGACGGCAATGGCAACGTCGCGGGTATCGAGACGGTGCGCGTGGAGTGGAAGAAGGACGAGGCTGGCAAGTGGCAGATGACCGAGGTGCCCGGCTCCGAGGAGACGTTCGAAGCAGATCTCGTGTTCTTGGCGATGGGCTTTCTTGGCCCAGAGGACACGCTCGCTGAACGGCTCGAGCTCGAGCGCGACCCGCGCAGCAACTTCAAGGCGGAGTACGGCGAGTACGCGACCAGCGTCGATGGAGTCTTCGCGGCAGGTGACTGCCGACGTGGCCAGTCACTAGTCGTCTGGGGAATCGGCGAGGGCCGTGGCGCCGCCCGCGCGGCGGACACCTACCTCATGGGCCACTCCGACCTCCTCGCCCCCGATTGAAGGGGCTGTCCCCCTGTGATTTCAACACGTTAGGGCCTGGAACGTGTGCCCCATCTTGCGGTATAAGTGGACAAATCCGTTGTTAGTGTGTCATGCTCTCAACGGGCGCGCTTTGGGGGAGCGCCACGCTGTCATGTCGGGGTAGCTCGGCAAAGCATGCCCAACCAGTGTTCTTCTCTTCTGCTGCTTGCCTTGTGTTTGGCGATTCGCCGTTACCAGCGACCATAGCCGCATAACTAACTTACGATACGCCGAGCGGGTTTGGACTCGCTCGGCGCTTCTAATTCGGCGAGGGCGCTTCGCGGTTGGGTCCGAGCTTCGACGCACCGAATATCGCGACTGTCGGAAGCAGCGCGGCATACCCGAGGGTGAGGAACGTCGACTTGTGCGACGACGAAGAATTCGAGGTGAACAGGAGTCCGTCACTTCGGTTCATGCCGACCCACCCGATCGGGGAACCCGCATCCGGCAATAGGAACCGCACGACTGTCGTGAGGATCGTCGATCCGCTGTTGTTGATCACACGGTCGAGCATGGCGTGCATCTCCCGCGTGAACTGCAGCGATGCGAACAGCATGCCGTTTCCAATCGTCGGGAGCCCGTCGAAGGCTTCCGCGAAGTCCGCGGTAGCGGTGAGGTCACTCTGCTGTGAGAGGCACTTCGTCAGATAGTCAGGGCTGCTCACCAAGTACATTCGCCCGGTCGCGAGATCCTTGATCAGGCGCGGCGCGTAGGCGTTCCACGGGGGCGGGAGCCTGATCCCAGGGCCAATGATCAGCCATTGGTTCGTTCGCTCCGCTTGGATGAACGGGTCGAACGCTGCTCTCTTCGCTAGCGCATCGACCAGATCCCCGAGTCCGTCGATCTGAAACAAGAAGTCCGTGTACGGAAACCAAAACGACTCCCCGGGGATCCGCAGCACTCGCGCCTCGTCGACTTCCAAGATCAAGCCTGCCGTCGTGTCGAGGCGCTCCACGACCTCACGCATGGTGATGTTGAGACCAAGGAAACTTTCGGCGAGCAGCGCATCGAGCTTCGCGGGGGATGCTCCGAGGCCATGCTCCCCCAACGCGCGAACGATATCGACGAGCACCTTCAGATTGAGTTGCTGCTCCCACACGAAGTCCGCGGCCTCGGGCGCAATGTCTTTGAGGCCCAGTTTCCCGGGCTCACCTCCGAAGACCTTCAGAAGTCCTTCCCGAGGGCCGGTGTAGTAGATGAAGCTCCGATTGTGGTAGAGCGACGCCTTCTTGTACGAGCTCAGCCCGATCGCGTGCAGATTGGCGAGGCCGAGCACGCGAACCAGGCTCGTGGCGCTCAGCGGCCGAGGGGCGTGGAAAGTGTCGAGCGGAGGCAGGTCACGAACGAGTGAGATGAAGAAATTCGCGGCGCGCTCCGCGTCTCCATCGATGTCGATGTAGGCGTACACGGTGCCACCGAGTTGGAGATTGGCGCTCACCAGGTCGAAGTGCGGTGACTTCTGGGGGGCCATGGGTACAGTGCTGCTGCACGCGACTAGCACCACTAGCGAAAGCACCGTCGAAACCCACTTCATCGAACCTCCTCGGGCAGCACCTTACCATTTGTTCGGGGAAGGGTTATTGTCCCGCGGCTCTTACGGACCCGAGTCGTCCCACGCGGTTAGACCGATGCGGGGGTCTTGAGATACTCCCGCCTCAGGATCGATGCCGTCTTGCCGGTGCCATCTTCACGCCATCCGGGCGGCCGAAGAAGATAGCCAAAGCGGCCCCGCCAGCTCTTGGCGCGACACGCGTCTTTGAGCATCGCGCGCCACTCGTGAAAGGCGATCCGCACTGGATTGTAGGTGTGGATGTTCTTGGTGAGCCCGTAGTCGACCGCCTGACCTTCTGGCTCGAAGGTGCCGAACATCTTGTCCCAGATGATGAAAACACCCGCGTGGTTGCGGTCGAGGTAGATCGGATTGCGCCCGTGATGGACCCGGTGATGCGAAGGGGTGTTGAAGATGACTTCGAACCAGCCGAGGTTCCCGATGAGCTCGGTGTGCAGCCAGTACTGATACACCAAGCTCACCGATTTCTGAATGAGGATCATTTCGATCGGAAAGCCGAGGAGCGGAAGCGGCGCCCAGAAGATCACACCGGTGAAGGGCGTCGTCCACGACTGCCGGAGGGCGGTGCTGAGGTTGTAGTGCGTGCTCGAATGGTGATTGATGTGTGCAGACCAAAGCATTCGGACGTCGTGGTGGCTCCGGTGAAACCAGTAGTAACAAAAGTCCTCGGCGACGAACAGAAGCACAAAGGACCACCACACGGGGTGAATATCGATGATCCGAAACTGATACAGCCAAGCGAGGACCCCGATCGGAAACAGGGCCAGCAGGGTATTCACCGTCAAGAAGCCGAGCCCCATCGTAATGCTCGCGACCGAGTCCTTGGGCGTGACACCCGCCAGGGCGGCCTTGTCGCCTTCCTTGCGCTGCTTCCGAAAGATCGCCCAGCTCTCGAGGCCGAGCGTCACAAGGAAGAACGGGATGGCGTAGTAGATCATCCCCATGCCAGTGGGCCTACCGCGAAGGCGAGGAGCGCTCAAGCCCCGTGCTTTGCGGGCGCGCAGGTCTCATTGTTTCCTTCGTTGTGCGTCGGTGGTGAGCGCGTCCTTCCAAGCGGCGAGCACCTGCGTTGCATTGCGGACTGCGTTGTCCGAGACACCTGTCTGCAACCTCGTCAACGCCCCGAGTTCTTCGGCGCGCATGTTTTGAATCAACGCCCGGCCGCTGTCGGTCAGGGTGATCAGTCGTGAGCGCTTGTGCGCGGGGTTCGGTTCGCGTTTGACGAGCTTTTGTTCGACCAAGGCATCGATCTGCTGTTGGATGTGCTGCCGGGATACGAGCCGGGCTCGCGCCATCTCAGGCACCGATGTCGCCCCGCGCAGAAGTAGGATCTCGAGCACCGCCCGCACGCTGACCGTGACCCGCACGTCCGAATGCACCGCCTCGGCCCACTCCTTGAGCGCGTGAAACAGCAACCGGGTCTCATCAAACAACGCCTCAGCCATTAGACAAGTATATTGTCATAATGTATATAGCTTGTCAACTTGATATCCTGTGGGGCCATTCGACACGACTACGAAGACTCAGCTGAAAGTTCCTTGACCCGTCCTTTTTATGGGCTAACTTCGGCGTCCCTTTGGGTGGGGCTCCGGCTCTTCAAGGGGATTTCACACAATCGGCGGGAAATCGGTGCCGACTCGAGCTTGACCAGCACACTGACCAGGCTCAAATTGGCGCTGCCCTTGAGCGGATAATCCGCCGATCGGTCTTTGAAAACTGAATCGGAATTATAGTTACGTACTCGGGTCCCGCGTCGTGCAACAACACGTACGACGAGGGTCAATTCAAACGCGGTCACGATTGAAAGATCGGAGACCGCAATCCGAGAGCAACACGTACATACGTGATGCTCTAGAGCGTCTGGCTGAGCGCCAGATCTCAACAGGAAACCAGCTCAACAGTTCAACTGGAGAGTTTGATCCTGGCTCAGAGCGAACGTTAGCGGCGGGCCTAACACATGCAAGTCGAACGAGAAAATCCCTTCGGGGGTGAGTAAAGTGGCGCACGGGTGAGGAACGCGTAGGTAATCTACCCTCGGGCGGGGGACAACACTCCGAAAGGAATGCTAATACCGCGTAAGACCACACTCACTAAGGTGAGAGTGGTAAAAGGTGGCCTCTTCTTGAAAGCTACCGCCAGAGGATGAGCCTGCGTCCCATCAGCTTGTTGGTAAGGTAAAGGCTTACCAAGGCTAAGACGGGTAGCTGGTCTGAGAGGATGATCAGCCACACTGGCACTGGAACACGGGCCAGACTCCTACGGGAGGCAGCAGTGAGGAATATTGGGCAATGGGCGCAAGCCTGACCCAGCCACGCCGCGTGAGTGATGAAGGCCTTCGGGTCGTAAAGCTCTGTGGGGAGGGACGAAAAATTTCCATTCGAATAGGGTGGAGACTTGACGGTACCTCCTTAGCAAGCACCGGCTAACTCTGTGCCAGCAGCCGCGGTAATACAGAGGGTGCGAACGTTGCTCGGATTTACTGGGCGTAAAGCGCGTGTAGGCGG
>CAXMND010000066.1:0-41262 GCA_964194675.1 uncultured Coxiellaceae bacterium
AACCCTTGGGATTCGTCTAGCTGCGGTGGGATGTAGAGCTTCTCCAGGTCAAAAACCGAGAGCATGTTGTTGAGGACCTTGTAGTAGTCCGCGACTGCTTTCGTTTCATCCGCTGTCTCGGTTGGCTCGCCATCCTGCATGCTCTGGAGGAACTTGTAGGCATCGATGCAAGCTTGCTTGTCCTCGTCCGTCAGCTCTGCCAGTCGCTTGAGTCCGATGAGCGCGGTCTTAATTCGGTACCAATTCATTTAGTATATCTCTCACTAGCAGCGGTTGAAGCCCCGCAACGAAAACCGGCCCCGCAAAACGGAGCCGCGATCGCCAGATGGAGCGGGAAAAGAGATTCGAACTCTCGACTTCAACCTTGGCAATACTCGCCTAGCTCATGACACCATTCGGGAAATTCAGCAACATCAACCACGTAGTGTCCCGTGGCGTTGCGTGCCGTCCCGAGGTGTCCCCTGGAAAGTGGAAGGTTGGGTGGAAGATCTGGGCTGGCTGTCTAGTCGACTGTGTCGCGCAGCAGGCAGGCGTCGAACTTTTGCTTCAGCTCCTGCCTGTCGATTGAGGCGCCGATAGCGACGATTTGGCTGCGCGGCGTACGCTCGCCCCATTCGCCCAGCTCCGAAACCTCGGTACGACGCCCCACCGCCTGCAGTGCAAGGCGTCTCTCGGACGTGTCGCCGGCGTAGACGATACCCTTGCAGCGGTACACCGAAGCCGGCAGCTCTCTACGAACCATTTCGCGCAGTGCCTCGAGCGAGAAAGGTCGGTCGGACTCGTAACTCCAAGTGTCGAAGTGTGTCTGGTGGTGCAGGTGCTCGGACACCACGTTCGCCGGGTCGAACCGTCCCACCGCGAGAAGGATCTCCAATGGCAAGTCGCACCGGGTCGCCTCGATGATTCGAACTCGTTTCAGATGATGGTCAACCCACTCCTTGATCACCTCGAGGTGCTCGGGGCCGACGAGATCGACCTTGTTGAGCACTACCAGGTCGGCAAAACCGATCTGGCGCAGCTTGAGCATGTTGAGTTTCTCATCGTCACCGTGCGCGAACACCGCCTCGGCGTCGATGACGCAAGTGATGCTGTCGAGGCGTAGGAGCTGCTCGTATCTTTGGTCGACGAACGTCATGACGATGCCCTCGGGGTCGGCGACCCCGCTTGCCTCCAAGATGACGTAGTCGATGGCATCGACGCGCATGAGGAGCTCTTCGAGCGACTGGACCAAATCGTCACGGATTTCGCAGCACACGCAGCCGTTGGTGAGGTTGATCGTATTCTCCTCAACCCCTTCGATGAGCTCAGCATCGATGTTGATCGCGCCGAAGTCGTTGACCAACACGCCCACCCGCAAGCCATGCTCCCCATTGAGAATGCGATTGAGCAGCGTGGTTTTCCCGGCACCGAGGAAGCCGGTGAGAAGAGTCACTGGAACCGGTGCTCGCCCATCGATCGCGATCGGATCGGTACGCGGCGGAGGAGCGAGTATGGGAACGGTGTCCCTACTCATTCTTTTTTGTCCGGGTCGATCCCGCGCGCCTTGAGCATCTCGCGCGGGTTCAAGACGACACCGGGCCACTTCTGCACCGGCTTGCGATAGGCATCCGGCGGGTAGTAGAGCTTCGGATCGATTTCCAAGTCGCGTATGAACTGCTCTTGTTGCACTTCGCGAGGCATTCTTGGCTCTGGAAACGCGATCTCGTCAGGGAGCTTCTGCCCTTGCGGCACGAACCACCTCGGGTCCATGCTCGCCGGCGCCGCGTTCCTCGGAAGCGCCGCTTGCCGCGCCCAGATCGCGTCCTTGGTGACATTGATGACCTGGACATCGGGGCCACCGAACATGAACAACCCGTCCCAGTGAGCCCTCACCTCCGCCATCGATTCGGCGTCCAACGACGGGCCGCCGCTCTCGTAGTGATTGATGACCGCCATGCGAGGCTGGGCCTGCTTGAACAGGTAGCCCGCGGCGTAATAGAGCGTGTGATAGATATCGATCGTATATTCCCAGAGTTCCGCTGGGGCGCCTACCTTGAGCCCCGATAGGAACGGCGTGTCGATCGTGCCCTCGGAGACGAACACGTCAGCGCCCTTGCCGTACTTGGCGGACAATTCGTCGGGGCGGCCATCGCCTGTCCAAACGAACGACAGGCCGGCGTCTTCCCAGTCGAGGCGGTAGGCCGAGGCGCCGTCTTTGACGTGCGATCGCGGCCAGTGCCGAACGACCACACCGTCTTTATTGTAGACGATTCCGTTTTGCTCTTTCCAATCGAATTCAGTGACCTCGATCTCGTAGCCATCGCCGATGGGGCCGGCGTTGAAGTTCTCGGTGTGCCAACGGGTCATCTCACGCAGATGCTTGATCATGTGCTTGGTGCCGAGCTCGGGTGTTCGTCCCGACGGCCCGTACACCCTGAGCGGCGTGAATCCCCCTAAAAAGGCGCGGAACGCGTACACGAGCGGCAGGTCTGCATAATGGTCGACGTGGAGATGGCTAATGAAGAGGTCGTTGACCAACGCGATCGGGACCTGCAGTGCGATCATGTTTCTGGCGCTGCCTCCTCCCATATCGAAGAAGAAGCGGCGCGGTTGCGAAGTCCCGTTGCCGAGCTCGACCAGCATGCACGTGCCCGATTGCTCCTGAGACACTGGGAACGGCGTGCTGCCAAGGAACGAAATCCGCATCTCGTTCTTTGGCAAGGTTTCTGTGCCCGGGGCGTACAAGTTGCGGTTCTTGATCGCAGGCCAAGGCTTGTAGTAGTCGGGCAGACTGATGCCCCCGCCAGGGCGGGCTCCGTAGGGATTCTTGGGCGGAGGGTCCCCGTCAGCCTCCTTCTTCTTGCGCCGCGCCTCAGCGACCGCCGGGGTCATCCCAACCCCGAGCCCCGCGATACCAGCGGCGCCTACCTGAAGCGCCTCGCGGCGGCTGAAGCCTTCCTTGTGGGGTTCGTCTGCGGGACTGCGCTCGTCGGGCGACTCCGCAGGAGCAGGCCCATGGCGATCATCATGTTTGTCGTTTGACATGTTGTTCTCCTGGGCTGACGGTTGGGAAAGCGGCGAGGACTCGGCCGACGATACTAGACTTAGTGATGCCTTCACAGGTTCGATTCGACGCAAGACACTAAGAAGACAACCGGCCGCGCGCCCACCTCGGGTGCCCGGTATCTTGTAGAGCAACGCAGATGGTGGGAGAACACCCACCGACGGCGCTCACGCCGAGCGAAAGGAACCAAGATGGGCAAGACCATTCAACTCGTTTTCCTGAGTGTCACCTTTGCAGCAGCGTTGTGGCTCGCTCCCACGCAGGCCTCGGCCGCAAACTGCAGTTTCTCGAAGAAAGAGAAGATCGCCATGGTCTCTTGGATCATGCTCATCCCCGGCGCGGTCATCACCGGCATGGGCTGCAAGCGCGATCTCTTCAACAAGAAGAACAAGAACGAGGCCTTCCTGCCCGCCGAAGACCGCAGCCACACCGAGCTCCGATTCCTGGACCGCCGCCGTCGCGCAATCTAGGGAGCTGAAGAACAAAGCCTTCCCAGGTTCGATTCGGCACGAAACACGGCAAAAACAACCGGCCGCGCGGCCACCGCAAGTTTGATGCCTGCCTCGCGCCTACCCGATTAACAAGAAAAGCCGACCCGAGGGGCCGGCTCTTGGAGCGGGAAATGAGATTCGAACTCACGACTTCAACCTTGGCAAGGTTGCACTCTACCGCTGAGTTACTCCCGCAAAAGGACGCCATTGGTAGCTCGCCGGGCCTAGTGCGTCAAGCATCAGTTCGTGCGTGATCTGAAGGCGCAGCCTTAGTAGACTCGGCAGGGCGGACAATGTGGGATATTGAAGGGAAGACCGTTCTGATCACCGGCGGGTCGTCCGGAGTCGGTCGCGCCACCGCAACCGCCCTCTCGGCGAAAGGCGCCGACGTAGTGATCACGGCACGGAGCCTCGAACGCTGTCGACCCGTGGCTGACGAGATCGAGCAGACTACGGACAAGCGGGTTCACCCGATGGAGCTCGACCTCACCTCAGTGCAATCGGTTCGGGACTTCTGCAAACGCTTTCTCGAAGAGCAGGCGCAGCTTCACGTGCTGATCAACAACGCGGGTACGGTCCAGGCCAAGCGACGTGAAACTGCCGATGGGTTCGAGATGACGTTCGCTGTGCACTACCTCGGCCCGTTCTTGCTCACGTCGCTTCTTCTCGACCGGATCCTCGAAGGTGCTCCCGCGCGAATCATCAATGTGAGCTCCCGCATTCACCGCCTCGCGACAAACGGGATCGACTTCGACGATCTGCAGCTCGAGAAAGGCTACACCGGTCGGACCGCCTATGCACAATCGAAGCTTGCGCTCGAGCTATTCACCCGCGAGCTCGCGGCTCGGTTGGCCGACAAAGAGGTGACCGTCAATTCCATTCACCCGGGCGCGGTGATCAGCAACCTGAGGGCCGACGCGGGGCCTTTCGTGCAGTTCGTCTTCTTTGTGCTGCGCCCCACTCTTCTCACGCCCGAGCAAAGCGCAGAAGCGGTCAGCCTTCTGGCGACGGATCCCGCCCTCGAGTCGGTCACCGGAAAGTACTTTTCAAAGTCCGAGCAGGTCGACCCTTCCGGCCAGGCACAAGACATGGCCGCCGCCAAACGGCTCTGGGCCATGACCGAGGAGCTCCTCGCATCGCTACCGACGTAGGTATCACTCGTAACGCAAACCTTCGACCGGGAGCATCCGGGCGGCCCACCAAGAGGGGGCGATCGTCGAGGCCGTGCAGATGACCAGCGCGATGCCGATTGTCACCAAGAATACGGTGGGGCTCAGAACGACGGGCAGGTGGTCGATCAGGTACACCTTCGGGTCGAGGGGAAACCGTATGCGATCGAGATAAGCGACGATCCCGCCACCGACGAGCACCCCGAGCACGGTCCCGACAACTCCAACGACGACCCCTTGCACCATGAAGATCCCGAGCACCGTTGTGTCGGTGGCTCCCATCGCCTTGAGGATCGCGATCTCCCGCTTCTTTTCGAGGACGATCATGATCAGCGTCGCAATCACGTTGAAGGCCGCTACGAAAATGATCGTTGCAATCACCAATGTGAGCGCGATCTTCTGCACCTCGAGCGCGGTAAACAGGTTTCGGTTGAGCTCGGACCAGTCGAGCGTGTGGAACGCGCCGCCAAGGTCCTGCTCGATCCGCCGGGCAAGCGCTTCCGATGTACCCAAGTCAAACACGCGAAGCTCGACGCCCGTGACGTTGTCACCCTCGTCGAAGAGTCGCTGGGCTTCGTAGAGGTCGGTGTAGACCAACCCCGAGTCGTACTCCTGAAAGCCAGCTTGAAACACGCCAATCACCCTGAACTCTCGCGAGCGGGTGGCCGTGGCACCGGTTCCCGAAAGTGTCATACCGAGCGCCGCCAGCGGAGAGATCATCCGCACCCGGTCTCCCACCTCGAGACCGAGGTCGGCGGCGAGGGTTTTTCCGACGATGACTCCAGGAAGCGCCTCGAGCGGCTCTTGGCCTCCACCCATCGAAAGCCCTGCTTCCCAGCTCGGGTCCTCTGGTAGCTCGAGATCGTCCTCGTCGAGCTCCTCCAGCATCGCCTCGATCTCCGATGGCTTGGCGACCTTTGCCATCTTTGGCTTGCGCGCTTCCTCACGCCGCGCCTCGTCTTCCCGATCCTCATCCCAGACCGTCTGCTGTCGTCGAACACGGGGACTGTCACCGCGTCGATCGCCTATGCTTCGGAGCCAGTCCCAGTCGTCCTCCGGCACCACGCGCGGATCCCGGTTCGGGGTTGCGCCCGCGCGGCGGAGGCCTTCCAAGTCACCTGCGACCATCTGTTGGGGGAGATCGAGGACGGTGTTGACGCCTTCGGGGGTCACGCCCTTGACCAGCACGACGGCGCGGCGGTCGCCTTTGGTCAACATCATCTCGTTGATCGAGAAGGGGGCAATGCCGGCGACTTCAGGCATTTCGCCCACCGACTCGAGAACCTCGGGGTAGTCCGTGAATTCACGCCCGTACTTGAGGATGAGGACGTGAGCATTGACCCCGAGCACCTTGTCGCGGAACGACTCTTCGAAGCCGGTCGTAATCGACAGGACCGCCAGAAGCGCCGCAACGCCGAGCGCGACGCCGATGATCGAGATCAAGGTGATCATCGAGACGGTGGCGCGCTTCTTAGAACGGAGGTACCGGAGGCCAATCTGCAGGCTATAACTCACGTCCCGTCCCCTTATCACGGGTGACGGAGCTCCGCGATCCGCGACGCGAAGGGCGAAGCCCCGTGAACGACGCTAAGCGTCGTCTTTACGGGGGAACTTGCCCGACTCTGGCGGACTCACTAGGGTTCGTGAGAATGACGCGGATTTGGCCCTTGGCGTGTTGCTTCGGGTTGTTGATGGCCTGCCATCAACAACAGCACGTCCGCCGTGAAGTGTGGCCACCGGACAAAGAGAAGCCCGCCGTCGCGCAAACCCCGGCGCCGCCACCCAAGGTGCTCGACCCCAAGATCGTCGAGCTGTCCGACCGATCGACGGTGATGCAGGCACGCCGGGCGCTCGAGAAGGGGAACGCCGGGAAGGCGCGCGAGATCGCCGAGGCCGCATTACCGTACGCAAGCGCCCAGGACAAGGGCCGGCTCCACTGGCTGGCAGCACAGGCCGCAGTCAAGGATGGCTACACGTACCTCGCTCTCGCCCACCTCGATACGCTGGGCACCTTCCGACACCCGCTCGCCCGCTGGGCACGGCTTCGACGCGCGGCGCTTCTCGAACGTCGGGACCCAAACACCGCCGCGGCGATCGTAGCAAGCCTCACCGACAACTGGGCCGGCCGCGACCACGCTCGGTCGATCGAAACTCGCGTCGTGCCCTCGGGAGAAACCGGCGTCCTTCAGATTCAAATGGGCGGCAAGCCCAAGGCGCCAGTGGCTACACCGCGCGGGCGGACGACGCAAAGCCTCAAAAAGGCCGAAGAACTCTACAACGCGAAACGATACCGTGAGGCCGAGAGAATCTTCGCGCGAGTGGTGCGGAATGTCAGCGCGGGCTCGGTCGTATGGTGTGACGCCCGCTACAAGCAAGGGCGCTCGCTCCTGCAGGATCGTGAGCGGACACGCGGCGCACCGATCATGAAAGACGTCGCCGATCGCTGCACCAAGATCGAGATCGACACGCGAGCCTGGGCTCGCTATCACGCCGCCCGCGCCTACGGTCGCATCGATCGTTGGGATGAAGCGATCGCCCAGTTCGAAAAGCTCGAAAAAGAAGCCCCTGATCACCGGCTCGCCGATGACGCCAGCTACCGCGCAGCGCTTGCCGAGCTCGAAAACGGGCGAGGCAAAGCAGCCCTCGAGCGATTGGCTTCGATTCCGAAGCGGTACCCCGAGGGCGACATGTGGCCGCGAGCGCTCTTCCGGCTCGGGTGGATCGAGCTTCGCGAAGGGCGATATGAAAGGGCGTTGCGGCACTTCGACGAGCTCGTCGATAGAGGCGGCGACGAGCGCCAGGAGGGGATCACGGGCCGTGTCAACTACTGGCGAGCGCGCGTGCTGTTCCTGATGGGTCGCCGGATCGACGCAGTCGAGGCTTACGCAGAAATCGCGGAGCGTTGGCCCCTTCGTTACTACGCACAGCAGGCCCTTTGGCGCCTCCACGAGATCGTCCCCGACCGCGCAAAAGACATTCTCACGAACATGCGGGCGGGCGATAGCCCGTCGCGAATGGTGTTCGCATGGCGTGACGAGTTCGACGACCCGGCATTCGACCGCATGGTCGAGCTCCTGATCGTCGGCGACGTCACCTACGCCTCAAAGGAGATGGCAGCGCTTCACATGATAGGCAGTCATGTCGATCCGGAGATGGCCGTGGTGGGTGCGGTGCTGCTTCAACACGCGGGAGCCGACGCCAAGCTCAACCGCGTGATCCGCTCTCATTTCGAAGACTTCGAAGGCTTGCTGCCAAAAGGCGAAGGCAGATTGATCTGGGAGGCCACGTACCCTCAGGCGTTCTCGCCCCTCATCGAAAACATCGCGGAGGACCACGGCGTTCCGCCGTCCTTCGTGAGAGCGGTCGCTCGCGAAGAAAGCTCATTCGACCCTGAAGCCGTGTCCTGGGCAAAGGCCTACGGATTGGTGCAGCTGATCATGCCAACCGCGAAGCGCTTCTCCGAGGAAGCCGGTGTCAAAGCCACGCCGCGAACGCTCAAGAAGCCCGAAGTCAATCTCAAGATCGGGGCTGCCTACATCGCGTGGTTGAGGGCGCGCTTCGAGCAGAACCCCTCCCTCGTCCCGGCTGCGTACAACGCTGGTGAGGGTGCCGTCCGTCGCTGGCTCGAGGACGACTCCTCGCGCTCGTTGGACGTGTTCATCGAAGAGATCCCCTACGACGAAACCCGTCGCTACACGCGGCGCGTGCTCCAAACGTATGGGGTCTACCAGTGGCTCGCTGACGAGCAACTCCCGCCCTTACCCGCAGCACTGCCCCGCGCGAAGCAGCAACGCTACAGCGCGATTCGACCCCGTAAAGGCTATGTGCCGCATCGCCCACGGGGCTTCGCCCCATGAAGGCTTCGCTCTTTAGGATGCAACCTGCGGCAGCAACGCACCGAACTCGATCGCTTTGTTGACGTCGCCGTCGACGCGAAGCTTGCCCTGGACGAACGCCATCTGTGGGTCGAGGTCGCCGTGGAGGATCTGGCTCAGATGATCACCGCGGATCGTCAACGTCGCGTCGGAGACATCCGCCACGCCCTCGGTGACGCTTCGGCCCTCGAGATCCACCGTCCAGTTCTTTTCACCGGCTCCGGTGATCCGAAGCTGGAACCGCCCGGTTCCGATCGGTTCTTCCTGCGGGGCATCACGTAGCACCGACCGGATGTGATCGACGAAGACCTGCATCTCCTTGGCCACGGCTCCATTGGTCTCTGCTTCCTCCTCGCGTTTCGGAACGACCGCGGCTTCGAGCTCGTTGGCGGACTCTCGCAGGTAACGGGCAAACGTATCCAGGTCCGGCATGACCGCAGGCGATGACGTCGGGCTGATCGAGAGCACGCCGTTGTAGCTGAGCACGGTGATGAGCAACCCCATGCCGTCCATCACCGGCGCCATGCCCATCGTCGACAAGAGCTTGTACCCCGCCATGTAGAGGTTCATCTGCGGTCCGGGCACATTGGTGATCACCAAGTTGAAGAATGGGTTGTGCAACTCGGAGACCTTGAAGCGCGAATAGAGCTTCGTCGCGCGATTGGCAATGCCAAACGGTATGAACTCCGCAAGCTCTGACATCGTGCGCGCCGCGCCCGCTTTCTCGACCGCCTTGCCGCTCTTGGCGTGTATTTTCAACGCCGCGAGTCGTTCTACCGGGTCTTCGATGTCGGTAGCGAGCTTGACCATCATCCCCGACACCATGTTGCCCATGGTCCCGTGCTGGTCTTTTTGCCGCGTCGACACGGGAACCATCGCAACCAAGGGCTTGAGTGGAAGCCCGCCTCGGTCGATGAGATAGCGTCGCAACGCACCCGCACAAATCGCCAGCACCACATCGTTCAAGGTGCATTCGGCGGTTTCTTTGATCGCCTTGACCCGATCGAGCTCGAGTAATGCCGTGTTCCAGATCCGTTGACCGGAGATCAGGTGGTTAAAGGGCGTCGCCGGCGCGGTCATCGGAGCGGGAGGCGCTTCGGCGCCCTGCTTCTTTTGTGTCCTCGAAGTAGCACGCGCCACTTCGATTGCCTCCTTCGCGACCCGGACGATTTCGCTCGGCTTGCCGGCGATCTTTCGGCCGGTGCGCCTCAGTATCTCGAGCTCGTTCGGAATCGGCGGGACGTGGTGAGGGGTCGGCGGTGGGAACTCCCGAGGCTCCCGAGTCACGTCGAGCAGAATGCCCAACATGTCCGCGCCAGAAACCCCGTCGATCGCGGCGTGGTGCATCTTGCTGATCAGCGCCACGGACCCCGGCGGAACCTGCGGAATGTTGTCGAGCCCTTCGATGAACGTCATCTCCCAAAGCGGGCGCGTTCGGTCGAGCGGAACGCTGAAGATCCGAGCGGCGAGTCCACGTAGATCTCTCCACGCCCCGGGCCGCGGCAACGCCACGTGCTGGAGGTGCATGTCGATGTTGAAGTCCGGGTCTTCGGCCCAGTACGGCTTGCCGATCCCGAAGGGCACCATCACGAGCCGCTCTTGCATCCGCGGCACCATGTGCACGCGAGCCGCCATCGTGTCGCGAAAGTCGTTGAACTGCATCGACCCTTCGAACACGAGAACGCTGCCAACGTGCATCGGTTGGTTCGGGGCTTCGAGGAAGAGGAAAGAGGAGTCGAGGCCAGAGAGTGCGTTGAGCATGGATGTCTAGGCTACACCCTTGTTGGGTTGGATCTCCAGCGTTTCTCAGGGTTACTCGAAAGTTTCGTCGAGGTCCTTTAAAAGGCGCTTTTGCTCGCGGGAGAGCTTCTTTGGAACGGAGACCTCCACGACGCAAATCAAGTCGCCACGGCCTCGACCGCTGAGCCTCGGAACGCCAGCACCACGGATGACGAGGGTTTCGCCGGGCTGCGTGCCTCGCGGAATCTTCAAGGTCGTGGTGGCGTCTTCGTCTTCATCGAGCAACGGAACGGCGATCTTGGCTCCGAGCGCGGCCTGGGGATACGTCACCGAGAGCCTATGGATGAGGTCGGAGTCCTCGCGCTGAAAGTCCTCGTCGGGCTCGACATGCACGGTCACGTACAGGTCTCCCGGTGGACCGCCGCGTGAACCGGCTTGTCCCTGGCCTGTCAATCGAAGGTTTTGCCCTGTGTCGACACCGGCCGGGACGTTGACCTTCACGATGCGCTCGACGTCGATCTGCCCGGCGCCTTCACATTCTGCGCAGGCGGCTCTTGCTTGCGTCCCCCGACCACGACAGGTGGGGCAGTTTGTCGTCATGACAAATGCGCCCTGCGCGCGCGCTACCTGACCTCGCCCGCCGCAGGTCACGCACCCCTCGAGGACTCCCCCCTCCGCGCCGGTGCCGTGGCATGCCTCGCAGGGGGACGGATGAGATAAATCGATCTCGGTCTTCGTGCCGAACGCTGCATCTCGGAGCGAGAGGATCACGTCGGTGCGAATGTCGGCGCCCCGCGTAGGACCGTTTCGATCACGCCGTCGCCGGCCGAAGCCGCCGAATCCAAAAATGTCGCCAAAGATGTCTTGGAACTGGCTGAAGACATCACCGATGTCGCTAAACCCGGGCGCGCCGCCACCGCTCAAGCCCGCATGACCGAACCGATCGTACAGTTGTCGCTTGTTGGGGTCGCTCAAAACAGCGTACGCTTCGGCGCAGATCTTGAACTGCTCTTCGGCCTGCGGGTCGTCCGGATTGCGGTCGGGGTGGAGCTCGAGTGCCTTGTTTCGGTAGGCTTTCTTGAGCTCGCTCGCGCTCACTTCGCGCGAAACCTGGAGGACCTCGTAGTAGTCTGGCTTGTCCATCGCACCTCGCAGCTAAACCTGCGGCCGCAACATAAACACGCTCGGAACCCGGTCAAGGTCCAGTCAACACATGGTCGACCAGAGCCTCCGGAAGCCTGCCTTCGCGTTGGAAGGCCCGCATGTGGAGGATGGGCTCACCGCCGAGCTCGGCCGCCGTACGCCCATTGATCGCTTGAACGTACTTTCGTGGCTCGAACGGAACCAAGTTGGAACCGGACTCGTTGTCGACGCGCTCGAGCAAGGCCATCAGGGCGCGAAGGGAGTTCATCTTCATGTAAGGACAGGTCGCGCACCCGCCGGCGGTCGAGCACCCCTCCCCGGCTGCCACTCCAGGAACGATGCCAAAATCGCTCTCGGGCTCTTGCGCGATCGCCTCGCTCGCAACGGGGAAGATGATCTCGGCAGAGACGTCGGAACCCCCTTCAGACGCGTAGTCTCGAAGCTTGTCCTGCACCTGGCGAACGATCGGAGTGATCATCCCCGCTTCGGTGCCCAGGATGAACCGAAGCTCGGCGCCCTCTCCACGAGCGATCGCCTCGTCGACTTTGCCGAGGACGAACGAGAGGATGTTGGACGTGGAACCGACGACGCCTTCCCCGCGCCGCGCCGCCTCGAGGGCAAGCGCGAACATCTCACCCGGCACCTCGAGGTGTGCCGTCACGAACGCATCGGGGTAGTGTTCGCGCACCGTGTCGACGACTTCCCGCCCGAAGATGTGGTGAACGATGCAGGTGCCCTGCTCGAAGTAGTGAAAGCGCGACAGCAACGCGCGAATCGACGCCCGATCATGTTGCCGGTGCACCTCTCGGATCTGCCGATCGGTCATCTCGGACATGTTGCGAAACATTTCGACGAGGTTCTGCCCCATGTACGTGTCCGGCCCGAACCATACGTGGCCGTCGGGAACCTGGGCCGCCGCTTGGAGCACGGTCTGCACGACGTTCGATGAAGTGCAGGTGATCGTCGGGACCAGGGCATGGGCCTTGGCCTTGGTGATCAAGCTGGTGTTGATGTACACGACGTGCAGCGAGTGCGGTGTTTCGGACGCCTCCGTCAGGTACGCGCCGTAGGCCCGCGCCTCCGCAGACTCCGCGAGGGAGCAGCCGATGGGCTCTTCGGCGACTCGATACACCGGGATGTGCCTGAAGCCCGAGGCGTCGAGCATGGCACGGACATTTTCGCTCATGAAGTCGACACCGAGGACCGCAATCGTGCGCACCCCTTGCTCGGCCATCGCGATCGCGCGGTCGGCCATCGCGAGCGAATCCGACACGTGAATGTGGGGCCAGTCGCACGCCGAGAGCACGCCTTGAAGCTCCGGATCCATATAAAAGTGGGCGACCACTCCCGCGTTCTTCTCTCGGAGGAGGAGGGTGAGCTCCGCAACGAGCTCTCTATCGGGACGCAAGAACGCCGCTTGGGCTTCGGCAAAGGAACCCTGGGGGATCAGAGCATCGGCTGTAATTCGTAGAGAAGGAAACGCGGGGGAGGTCATCTGCGACGAGCTCCTATTTCAGAGTATACCTCCTGCCAGGCGTCCCCTGTGTCAAGCGAACCAGACCAACCGATTCAGACATCGGCATACGTCCACTTCCCATGGTGCGCGCGGAAGTGTCCTTATTGCGACTTCGCGACCGAGCCCGTCAAGGCAAACACGATCCCACACGAGGCCTACGCAGATGCGGTGCTGCGCGAATTGGATTCGCGAGCTGCCGATCTGCAGGGACGGGGGCTCACGTCGGTGTTCTTTGGTGGCGGCACCCCTTCGTTGTGGGGAGCTAATGCCTTGAAGCGTGCGCTCGAGGGAATCGTGAACGCATTCGATCACGTGAGGGACGACATCGAAGTCACGGTCGAGTGCAACCCGAGCTCGCTCACGCGGCGGCATGCGCGCGAGCTTCACGAAGCTGGCGTGGGTCGGCTATCGATCGGTGTCCAATCGTTACGCGACGATCATCTACGGTTTCTGGGCCGCCTCCACGACTCGAAGCAGGCGATCGAGGCTCTAGGGAGCGCCTGCGCGGAAGTGACCCGGGTAAGCGCTGATTTGATGTTCGGGATGCCGGGACAGCAGGATGATGCGTTCAGCGAGGACATCGAGCGGATCGTGGACACGGGAGTGCAACACGTGTCGGCGTACGCGCTGACGATCGAGGAAAAGACCTTGTTCGGATCGCTTCAGAAAGCCGGCAAGCTTCGGGTGGCTCCCGAAGATCGTTACGCCGAGCTCTTCGAGCTGGCGCAACGGTGTTTCGCGGATTTTGGGTGGGAACAATACGAAGTGTCGAACTATGCCCCGGAGGGTGAAGAGTCGCGGCACAACCTTCACTACTGGCGAGGCGGCGCCTACTTGGGGCTCGGCGCAGCCGCGGTAGGCTGCCTCGACCGCGGCCCGGGAGAAGCCTTTCGTTGGCGGAACGAGCCCATCCCACAGCGTTATCTCGCGCAACCGACACCTCAGGTCGAAATCGAAGAGCTCGGGCCGGATGAAATCGTACGCGAAGCGCTCATGCTGGGGCTTCGGACGGCACGAGGCGTGGACCTCGCCGCAACGGAAAGGCGCGCCGGCCAAGACCCGAGGATCGGGCGCGAACACGACCTGGCGCGCGCCATCCAGAAGGGAGACCTCGTAGAAGACGGTGAGTGGCTTCGCGTCCCGCAGGATCGCTGGCTGAAACTTGACGGTATTATCCTAGACCTGTTCTAGACTGCGAAGCGGTGAAGCTGGATTTCGAAGAAGTCGCCGTCGCGGGTTTGGCCAAGTCCTACGGGCCGACGTTGGCGCTGGCGGGAGTAGATCTGAGCTTTGCGCAGGGCACGGTAACGGTCGTGCAAGGCTCGAACGGTTCGGGGAAGTCGACGTTCCTTTGGCTGCTGGCCTTGCTCGCCCACCCCACCCGTGGACACATTCGATACGGCGCCTACGGCACGGACCGAACCGAGGACTTGCACGGGCGGATCGGCTTCGTCGCTCATCAGCTTCACCTCTACCCCGGACTCAGCGGCCATGAGAACCTCGTGTTGGCCGCAAAGCTTCAAGGTATTCCGTACGCCGAAAAGCGCGCCGCCGACCTTGGCGAGGCGCTTTCGCTTTCCGAGTATTGGAAACGGCCCTTGCGCACCTATTCGCGCGGACAAGCGCAGCGGGTCGCCATCGCGCGCGCCTTGTTGCACGAGCCGCGGCTTCTCTTGATGGATGAACCCTCCACGGGTCTCGACGAGCGGTCGACCGAAGCCCTGGTCCGCCTCATCGAACAGGAGAAGCAGGACGGGTCGATCGTGATCATCGTGAGCCACGAAGTGGGCTTCGCGCAGAAGGTCGCCGATCGGGTGCTCCACATGGAGAGAGGCCGAATCGTGGAGCGAAGCCCATGAAGACGCTCCGTCTGGCATGGTTGGTCGCACTCAAGGATCTCCGGCTCGAGCTCCGGACCAAGGAAATCCTCACGTCGACGGGTCTCTTTGCGGTGTTGGTGGTGACTCTCGGCTCGCTTGCTTTCTACACCGATCCGGTGAGCGCTCCGAATATCGCTCCCGGGGTGCTCTGGATCTCGATTCTCTTTTGTGGAATCCTCTTGATCGGCCGAAGCTGGGCGCTCGAGCGCGAGAACGACGCGATCTACAGCCTGCTGCTCGCTCCCATTCCGCGCGCGTCGATCTACATTGGGAAGTCGCTCAGCGCGCTGATCCTGTTGTTCGCAGTCGAGCTGCTGCTCGTGCCGATTTGCCTCGTGTTCTTTCAGATCGATCCGAGTGGCAAGCTGCTACCCCTGCTCGGTTTGGTGGCTCTCGGGTCCGTCGGTTTCGTCGCAACGGCCACGTTGTTTTCAGCGGTGGGGATTCGGACTCGCGCGCGGGATTTGATGCTAAGCGTTTTGGTCTTTCCGCTGGTGGCTCCTGCGCTTCTCGCCGCAGCAGTCGCGACACGGGAGCTCTTTGCCGGCGCGTCATTGCCCGAAGTGCTCGGCTGGATGCGGATCCTGGCGGCATTCGACCTGCTGTTCATCGGCTTTGGCCTGTGGGTGTCGCGCTATCTCCTCGCGGAAACCTAGGCCTCATCGGTACGCGCGGATCAAGTCGAGCGCGACAGGGCTCGACCAATCGAAGGCGCCGTCGAACCGAAGACGAACGACGCCGTCCTTGTCGATGATCCAGGTCTCGGGAAAGAGCTTGGTGCCGAACGCATCGGTGACGACTTTGCGTTGGGCATCGAGGAGGCTGGTGATCTTCGAGCTCCGTGGGATGATCGCCTCCACATCAACCCAGTCGCGATCGGTCGACACCGCAACGACTTCCACATCACCCCAGTCCTCGATGATGTCTGCGAGAAGCTCGATCGTCGGCATCTCTTGGATGCAGGGTCGGCACGTGACTGTCCAGAAGTTCATGACGATGACCTTGCCGCGCTGGTCGGAGAGCTTCCATTCGCCGCCCGACTGCTCGGGCAACGTGAAGTCCGGGGCGAGGAGCGACGCACCGAGATAGTGTGGAACCCCACCTTGGCCGTCCATGAGTTCTTCGAAGCGCGCATTGCCGAGGACGGCGCGAAAAGGCGCTTGGCTGGTCCTCGCGCGCGCGTCGACAACCGCACCCGCAAAAATAAAGACCAAGGGAAAGGCAATCGCGGCCACGATGACCGTAGCGATGATCTCACGTCGCGTCACGGTCGAGGCCTAGCGCTTTTCCGCACCGAGCGAAAGGGGATCGTCGACCTCGGGCGGACGTACTTTTCGCGCCCCGATTCGCACGTATACGCCCTCGTCATCTTCACCCACCGCGTCTGCCATCTTGCTGACCGCGTGATTGTCGAACCGCGCGGGGCAGCGCCCCTCACGCACGATGCACCACAACGCACCTTCGGGCCCCTGGCGAAGCGAGCCCGGGTCGAGTGTTTCCTCGAGCCCGCCCGAGAGGTGAAGCGTGATCTCGTCATTCGTCGCACTGATGTCTTTGACGAAGTATGCGGGGCCCTCGATATCGATGTAGGCCCAGTTGATCGAGTTGCTCAGACAGAAGCGTCCATCCTCGGCGCGGTCTATCCAACTATCGAACGACCGCATCAGGTTGGGATGATCGATGCGGTCCTCGCCATTGAACCAGCGACCTCGCGCGTCGCGACGAATCTGCGTTTCGCGCGTACGACCTTGGAGAAACTGCGCGGGATCGGCGCCCATGACGCAACGGGTACCAGAGATCCGACACTGGGTCGATCCTGCTATGCTCCCGCGCGATGACGAGGAAGAGCCAAAAGCTGGTGGTAGTTTCGAACCGGGGCCCCTATCGTCACGAGTCAACCCGCGGTAAGGAGCGTTGGGTTCGCTCGGCGGGCGGGCTGGTCGCCGCGCTCGACCCGGTGTTGCAAAAGCGCGGCGGCGTGTGGGTCAGCGCGAAGCAGGCCAAAGACTTCGACTCGATCACGGTGGCGGCGCCCCAGCTCGAGTACGACCTCGCGTACATTGCTCTCAAGCGGACCGACGAGCGAGGCTTCTACGAAGGGGTCTCGAACGCGGTCATCTGGCCGGTGCTCCATAGTTTCCCGCCGACGATCCGTGTGGGCGATGCGCCGTGGCCCAACTACGTCAATGCCAACCGAGAGTTTGCGGAGATCACGCTCTCGACGAGCGGCCCTTCCGACCTGATCTGGGTGCAGGACTACCACTTGATGTTGGTCCCGGGCTTCATTCGTGCCAAGCGCGCGAAGGCGCGGGTCGGCTGGTTCTGCCACATTCCGTGGCCGGCGCCCGACACGTTCGGCATCCTTCCCTGGCGCGAGGAGATTCTCGAAGGGCTGTTGGGGGCGGACCTCCTCGGCTTTCACCTTCCCGAGTACGCCGAACATTTCCGGCAATGCGTCGAGCGGTTCACGCCGCATCGGGTCTCGCGCAACGCGATCCAATATCGGAGTCGTACCGTGAAGACCATCGCCGCGCCGATCGGAGTGCCTGTGGACGATCTCCAAGCACTTGCGATCGACCGGGACGTCGAACGTGAAGTCGTCCGTATTCGCCAGGTGATGGGCAACCGCCAGTTGATTCTCGGGGTGGATCGACTCGACTACACCAAGGGAATCCCCGAGCGCCTCGCGGCGTTCGAAAGGCTGCTTCGTCAGGATCGCTCGGCACGAAAGCGATACGCACTGATCCAGATCATGGTCCCCAGTCGGACGGACGTGAAGGCGTATGCCGATCTCAAAGAAGAGATCGACCGCATGGTCGGTGACATCAATGGAAGGTACTCCGAAACAGGCAGCATTCCGATTCACTACCTCTACCGCAATCTAAGTCAGCGGGCGCTGTTTGCGCACTATCGTGCGGCCGACGTCGCTTGGGTCACACCGCTTCGAGATGGCATGAACCTGGTTGCGCACGAGTATACCGCCGCCCGAACCGACGAGGACGGCGTGCTCGTCTTGAGCGAGTTTGCCGGCGCGGCCAAGTACCTCAAGGCCGCCCTGATGGTAAATCCCTACGACGTCGGGGCGACGACAGAGGCCGTACATCGCGCGCTCCACATGAAGCGAGGCGAGATGCGGAAGCGTATGAAGGCCCTGCGGGCCGAGGTGATGCGGCTCGATGTTCATCGTTGGGCGGACAAGTACATCGATGCGCTGGAGGGGGTGTGAGTCTCGTCGATGACCTGTTGGCACTCGATCGCCCGCTCTTGGTGGCCCTCGACGTCGACGGGACAATCGCACCCATCGTCCGAGATCCCGACAAAGCCGCGATCCCAGATGACACGCTTGCGGTCCTGAAAGCGCTCGCCTCGGTGCCTTCGATTGCGCTAGCTCTGATCACGGGTCGCGACCTCGGCTCGCTCTCGCGTATGGAACAGCTCGACGGGATCTGGCGCGGGGTGGAGCATGGCGGCCTCGTCCTTGCTCCCGGTGAGCGATCGCCACGGCAGGAGCTCACCGAAGAGCACGAACATGCGCTTAGGCGTTTCAAGGAGTGGGTGCGCGACCACGCTGAGGACGCGTTCGTCGAGTACAAGCCCCGATCGGTCGCCGTGCACGTGCGCGGAATTGCGGGAACTGACCCGGACCGAGCCAACGCGCTCCTCGACGAGGCGGAAGAGGTCGCCACCCGGTTGGGGCTTCACGTACGCCAAGGGCGGTGCGTTCGGGAAGCCGAAGCGCTCGAGCACGACAAGGGTGAAGCACTTCGGGAGATCTTCGAGCGAAGTGGCGCTCGAAGTACTTTCTTTGTGGGCGACGACGTGACGGACCTTCCCGCGATCGAGTTCGCAAGCAAACATGGGATCGGCGCGTTCGTTCTCTCACGCGAGAAGCCGGAGCCACCGTCCGAGTCGGTCGTCGTGATAGAGAACACGAGAGACGTCACTGTACTGCTCACCGAGCTTTCGCGTCGGCTCACCTAACCGGTGGGCCCCGCCATCGTCCCGTGGTAGAGCCCTCTATGCTCGATCCAGACCTTCGGGAAGTGGTGCGAATCGCGAAGCGGGCGGGCGGTATCTTGATGGACATCTACGCGACGGA
Source organism: uncultured Coxiellaceae bacterium (assembly GCA_964194675.1). Lineage (GTDB taxonomy): Bacteria > Myxococcota_A > Polyangia > Polyangiales > Houyiibacteriaceae > SG8-38. The sequence continues at coordinate 18,957 of CAXMND010000066.1, forward strand.
TTTCAGCATCGCGTACAAGACCAAGTCGGACCCGGTCACCGAGGCCGATACACGCGCAAACACATACATCGTGGAAGAGCTACGCAAAGCCTTCCCTACCGACGGGATCGTCGCGGAAGAGACCGAAGACCACAGCGACGCGCTCAAGGGAGGTCGATGCTGGTACGTCGATCCCCTCGACGGCACCAAAGAGTTCATCGCCAGGAACGGGGAATTCGCTGTCATGCTGGGCTTGGCCATCGACGGCGTATCGACACTGGGAGTCGTCTATCAGCCCCAGCATGACAAGCTCTACGCTGGCATCGTGGGCGACGTGGCGTACCTCGAAGAACGGGGCAACCGACGCGAGCTGGCCGTGAGCGACACCACTGACCCGAGCAGGCTCGAGCTCGTGGTTTCGCGCTCACATCGGGGCGAACCGATCGGCGATGTGATGGCGAAACTCGGCATCACGGAGGAAACGAAAAGCGGCTCGGTCGGACTCAAGATCGGCCTCATCGCGGAGCGACGGGCAGACCTGTACATTCACATGTCCAATAAATCGAGCCAGTGGGATGCGTGCGGCCCCGAGGCGGTCTTGAAGGCCGCGGGCGGCCGCTTTAGCAACCTCGGCGGCGGCGCCTATCACTACGGCGGCACCGACCTGCGGAACAACCACGGCATACTGGCTTGCACCGCGGCCGCATATGACGCCGTCTTGCCGGTCGTCCGCGAAGTGGCTCGAGGGGTTGGCCTCATCGAACAGGCGTGAACGTGGCACCGGTCGATTGGGAAGAAAGTTGGAAGAGAGGTGTCACACCTTGGGATGCGGGGCGATCCCCGCCCGTGCTCCGCCGACTGCTGGCCCAAGAGTGTGTCCCCCCAGGACGAGCTTTCGTGCCGGGCTGCGGCGCCGGTTACGATCTCGCGACCCTTGCTCACGTCGACCGCGAAGTCATAGGCCTAGACATTTCGCCCGACGCGCGAGACGCTTTCTTGGAGAAGCATCCGGACTTGCCCGGTCAGGTGTCATACGAGGTCGGGGACTTCTTCGCCTACGACCCACCCTGTGGCTTCGACTTCGTCTGGGACTACACTTTCTTTTGCGCGCTCGACCCCCCGCAACGGAAGCCATGGGCGGAGGTCATGTCGCGCTTGGTGAAGCCAAACGGCGTGCTCGCCACCCTCCTCTTCCCCTATGTGGATCCGATTCTCGATGGTGCCGGTCCGCCGTGGCCGATCAACACCGACTTGGTCCGTGGGTTTGTCGACGACGGATTCGAGCTACTCGACGTGACCGAAGCCGAACACACGCACCCAGGACGCGAAGGTAAAGAGCGCCTCGCGCTGTGGCGTCGCCGAGAGCGGAGCCAAGGCTTAGTTCTCGGGTAAGGGGATCGCCGACCGGCGCCACTCCACTTCCGAGAACCCAATGCGGTAAAGCGCGGTGGCACCCTTTTCGCGAACGCCCACCCACACCTGCGATGAGCCGATCGGGAAGTCGGAGCGCACCATCGGATCGGGCGTACCGTTTCGGTTGTCGTTGCACACCACGCTCCCGTCGGGCTTTCGTACGACCAGAGACACATCCTTACGGGAACGTCCGAGCACGTGAAGCTGAAGGAACGCGGTGTCGGCAACGAGCACGTAGTCGGGCCTTTTAGTAACCCACCCTTTGCACTTTCGGTGAATCGAGCTCGCCGGAACCTCGCCGACAGCGGTGCCTTCGACCACACGGGGGTCAGGGTTGAACCCGGCATGCAGGCGAACCACCCCGAAACGTGACGGCAACTGAAGATTCGGGTCGGACGGCTCGGTCGGCGCTCCCGGAGGAAGCGGCGCTAGCACCTGCGGCGCCTCGGTCTTCTCGGTGCACGCGGCGAGCAGCAGCACTGACCCAAGCGCAACGGCGCAAGCGGCAGAAGACCCCGTCACCCGGTAACGTCTGGATTCGGGCTGCTCGGGGGGATGCTGTCGTGGGCGGCGCCCTTGATGACTTTTTGTGCCAGCGTCGCGAGGCTGCGCGCGCCGCTCTTCTTCAATAGCGAGCGGATTTGGGCCTTGACCGTGTTCTCGGCGACACCGAGCGAGTCGGCGAGCTCCTTGCGCGAAAGCCCATCGACGGAGAGCGTCAAAAGCTCAGTCTCTCGGCGAGTGAGCTTGAGCTGACGGGCCAGGTGCTCGATCCGCTGGCCGATCGCCGCGTCGTCCACGCGCTCTTGCGCAAGCGCCCGCTGAATGAACGGATTCAAGTTATCAGCCGAGGCGGGCTTACACACATACTCCCCGCGCATCGTCTGAACTTTGTTCACTACATCACGATTGAGCTCGCCCGTCAGCACGAGGACAGGAAGCGCCCCGTGAATCTGGCGAATCTCGGCCAGGAGGTCCAAGCCGTATCCGTCGGGCAGAATCAGATCGAGCACGACACCCGTCCATTCTGCGTGGTTTTCGAGCCTGTCACGCGCAGCCGCCATGTTGTGGACCACCTCGACGGGTCCGTGACGGCCAAAGGTGCGAGCGAGAGTACGCGCAAGCGTAGGCTCGTCCTCAACGATAAGAAACCCTCCCGGCATGCGGCGTAAGCTACCCCAGTTGACCCCTTCGGTGGTACCGATTCCGGCTAGCGCATAGGCTTTTTTAACCCCTAACTGGTAAGGTCAGCGCTTTGGACGAGCTTAAACCGAGTAATCTCGATAATTTAGACAAATACTCCCTTTGGGCGAGGATCCGCGCGAGGTCATCCGGTGGGGCGATAAAATCCCCAGTGACTTGACGAGGGGGTTCGGTCGCTTTTGAATGAACGAGCAATGTACGCGGTGGTTATCACCGATGAGGGGGGCGTGCGGCGGCGGCTCGATTTTTCGAAGCCAGAAGTGACCGTCGGGCGGGTCCAGGGAAACGATGTCGTCTTGGCCAAACGCAATGTGTCCAAGCAGCACGCGCGCTTGTCTCTCGAGGGCGAGAAAGCGATCGTGGTCGACCTCAACAGCACGAACGGAACCTGGGTCAACGGTCGCAAGATCACCTCACCCCATCCGTTGAAATCAGGCGACAAGATCTACATTGCCGACTTCATCATCACGCTCGAACCGAGCGAAGGCGACAAGCCCGAGAGCTCAGCATCGGACGGTGTTTCGGAGCCGCCTCTCCTCCGGAAGAAGTCATCGTTGCGGGACAACGCGTCGAGCTCGTCCGAGCAATCGATACCGGTAAAGTCGTCGATGCCGGTAAAGTCCTCGATGCCGGTGAGGTCGTCGATGGCCTCGAGGGCTAGGAGCGGCCGCACTAAAGACGTTTTGAAGACCAGCCTGCCCCCTCGCCTCGAGCGCAGGCGAACGGACGAGGCTCAGCTTCCAAAGGAGGGTGCACTCGCCGAGGATCCTCTTGACGAGCTGATGTCCCGCCTGGCCGAGAGAATCGACGTCCACGATCTCGATCCTGCCTCGATGAAGGACCAAGAACGCTGGTCGGCTGCCCGCGCGGCGATCGCAGAAACGTTTCTCGCGATGCAGACCGACGGATCGGTCAACGCGGAAGTCGACATGCGCCAGGTCGCGCACACAGCGCTGCATGAGGCGGTTGGCCTCGGCGCCCTCGATGACGTGCTGTCGAACGAGGCGGTTCAAATGGTCGTGGTCAACGGGCCGGACCGAGTGCTCCTCGACACGGGCGCAGGCATGCGATGTACCGCGTTGTCGTTTTCGTCCCCCGGCGCACTCGAGATCGTAGCACGCCGGCTCGCTGCCCAGACCGGCCGCGCCCTTGAGAACCAGCCGGTGTTTCATGGTCGATTGTCCTTCGGTCCTCGTGTGACGATCATGCAGGCGCCCTTGGTCGCCGACGGCCCCGTGATCGAGATCCGAATCGGCCGGGCCGTGTCGCTCAACAAGCTCGCCGAAGAGGGCTGGATGAGCGCTGACGCCGCCGCATATCTGACGAAAGCCATCGCGGCGTGCCGCAATATCGTCGTCGTCGGTCCCCAGGGATCCGGCGTCACCACCTTGCTGTCCGCAATGGCGCAACAGTTTCCCGAAGAAGAGAACACCGTGGTGATCGAAGCGGTTCCGGACCTCGATGTCGATCGCAAGAAAGTGATCGCCTTGACCGCGGCCAACGCCGGAATGTCGATGGCTGATGCGATCGCTGAGGGAGCACGTCTGCACGCCGACCATATGATCATGAACGGCCTCAGCGCGATGGATTCGGTGGCCGCGCTCGCCGCAGTGAGTGGACGCGACCCTGGGCATCTCCTCGGCGTCCATTGCTCGAGCACCAAGGACGCAATCGAAGGCCTCGTGTTGGCCGCCAGCTGTGCTGGGGCAAACCGATCTTGCGTCGCACAGATGATCGGAAGGACCGTGCACACGGTCGTCGCGGTCGAGCGGGGTCCCGATGGCAGTCGCGTGACGGCGATTCACGAAGTCGAAGGCCACGAAGCCGGCGACGTCAGCTACCAATCAGTCGCATTTTAGGCGAGGCTCACGCGCCCTTGCTCATCATTGTGAGCGGTGCGGCACTAACACCGGGCGCCGGATACGCAGGTCGCGCAAAGTAGTAGCCCTGACCGTAGTGAGCGCCACAATCGATCACCACTTTCATCTCCGTTTCTTGCTCAATGCCTTCTGCGACGACGCGCGCGCCGAGCTCGTGACAAAGCCGAACGAGGTGCCTCACGAGCACCTGCGCGCGACGATCGCCAGCGAGATCGGCAATGAGTGTTCGATCGAGTTTCACGATCTCCGGCTTGAGATCGACGATGTACTTCAGGTTGGAATAGCCAGCACCTAGATCGTCGACCGCGAGCGAGACACCCTTGCCGCGGATCTCTCGAAGGACACTGTGGCAGTACGCGAAGTGAGTCAGTGGAACGGATTCGGTAACCTCGAGATAGATCGGTTGGTCATGCGTGAAGATCGGGTCGTCGGGCTGAACCAGCCATGACTCGTCGAATTCGTTTGGATGGATGTTGAGAAAGAGCGGTGCATTGGCGCTGTTGGCCGTGGCGATTTCGCGAATCGCGCGGCCGAGAGCACCTACACAGCGACTCTTGATCGCCTCGTCGAAGAGCTTCGGGGGATTGATCCAGTGCGGAGAGTTGCTCCGGACCAGGGCTTCGTAGGCGAATGGCTCCATCGTGGTGAGGGAGACGATCGGTTGGTAGACGACGCTCAACTCGCCGCGCGTCAACACCCCAGGAAGGCCTTTCACGCCCCTCATGCGTGGGATCCCTGAGCGCCGCTCCTGGATGCTCTTCAGCCAGTTGCGAAAGTTCGTCACGAATATCCCACCACGGTAAGTTTACACTTTAATAACCGTATGTTGGTATCCCTGATCAGGGATATTTGCCACTTCTTGTGACCGCCCTAGCGCTGCGCGGAGGCCTCTGGTATGCCCCGCAGCGATGAGCAAGGCAGGATCGATTGGCCCCGCGGAAGGCAGCCCCATAGGGACCACCTTAGAGCGACACTTACTCGATCGCCAGCGTCGAATGCCCGAGGCCACGGGCGATTTCACAGGGCTATTTCAACAGATCGCGCTCGCGACGAAGATCATCGCCAGTCGAGTCAGCAAGGCAGGGCTTTCCGGGATCTTGGGCTTGACGGGCGAGACCAACGTCCAGGGCGAGGCGGTTCAGAAGCTCGACGTGTTCGCCAACAACACGATCGTGAGCACGGTCGAGGCCGGAGGCCATGTCTGTGTGATGGGGAGCGAGGAGATCGAACAACCGATCCCGATCCCGATTCGGTACCCGCAGGGGAAGTACGTTCTTCAGTTCGACCCGCTCGACGGCTCCGGGAACATCGACATCAACGCCTCGATTGGGACGATCTTTTCGATTCACCGACGGATCACTCCCGACGGAACGCCGGGCACCCTCGAGGATTTACTGCAGCCGGGGCGTGACATCATTGCCGCAGGGTACGTCGTCTACGGCTCCTCCAATATGCTGGTCTACTCGACTGGCGAAGGGGTAGACGGGTTCACTTATGACCCTGGCGTAGGCGAGTTCTTCTTGTCGCATCCTCGCATTCGCATTCCCGAGCGCGGCAGCATCTATTCGATCAACGAAGGCAACTATCACAACTGGGACGAGAGCATCCAGAGGTGGGTCGACTGGATCAAGACGCCTGGCGAGAACAAGAAGGCTTACCGGTTGCGCTACATCGGCGCAATGGTCGCCGATTTACATCGCACCCTGTTGCGCGGCGGGATCTTTTCCTACCCGCAGGACGTGAAGAACCGCAAAGGAAAGCTGCGTCTCCTGTACGAAGCCAATCCGATGGCGTTCTTGGTGGAGGCGGCAGGCGGAGCCGCATCGGACGGCAAGAACCGCATCCTCGAGATCATCCCGCGGGAGCTTCACCAACGCACTCCGGTGTTCATCGGAAGCCCGGCCGACGTCGCGGACTTTCTTCGGTTCGCGTCTAAAGCTTAGGCGTCATCATGAATGGAACATCCGTGAGGACACATCCGCCCGCGGGCCTCGGAAACTTCCAGGTCCGCGCAACCCGCTTCACGCACGAGTAGACCTGGGGATCACGCAAAGACCCCCACACCGAAACGTCTCGGACAGCACCTGATGATGCGATCATCAAGCGGACCGTCATCTGACCCTGGAGCAGGTTGTTGTCCTTGAGGCGGTGTTCGTAGCAAGTCTGCACCTGCCTCCGTGGCGGACCATTGATAACGCCGCGAATCTGAGCGGCCTCGAGGGAGCCGTTGCACTCGACGGGCTCGCGTGGCCGCTGGCGCTTGGCCACCTTGGCGTCGTTCGCGTCGGGCCCCGCGTCCTCTTCCGGGATCTCGATCTCGGCGGCGAACTGCTCCCGTACGGGTGGCGCCGGAGCCGGTTCCGGGACCTCCGCCTTCGACTCGGACTCCTTGGTCTGCTGCAGGTACAGCCAGACCCCACCGGACGTCAGCAGAAAGATCAGCAGGACGATCCCGTACTTACCTTTGTTGGTCTTTAGCGGCGGTAAGCTCGAACCTTGGGCCACGTCCCCCTCACTTGCCCCGCGTCGGGGCGGTTTCTCGGACTCGCCGCGGAGTGTAGATTCCCCATCCGATCTAGCCAACTCCCGGATTCTCGGCCCGGCCAGGAACCCCAGTTTGCCGTTGTCCGGCCTCTCCTCTATGGTTCGGCCTCTTTAAACAGCAATTGGTGATGGCGGACAAGTTCAAAGGGTTCTTTCTCGTTCTTCTCGTGGTGCTGCTCTCAGCGGTGTTTGCTCTTCAATTCGGGGGCGGGCAGGCAGAAGGATGCGCCGCCGGAGGATCCACTTATCTGGCTCGTGTCTACGACAAGACCCTCAGCCGAGGCGACTTCGAAGCAGCGTACGCGATAGGCAACTTTGGACGACTGCCCGCGGAAACTCAGAAGGCGATGGCGTTGCCGCAGTTGGTCGTCAACGGCTTGGTCGACCGCACGTTGCTCGCCCGAGAAGCACGCAAGGTCGGGTTCGACGTCAGCGAGGACGAGGTGATGGAGCGGTTCGTCAACGACGGCGTGATTCTGCTGACCCTTGGTGTTGATGCTCCGCCCGAAGTGCCACAGGGAGAGATCCCGGTCTCTTTTTCCGACAAGGACGGTACGTTCAACGCAGAGCTCGCGAAGCGCTACATCGAGAACGGCCTCCGTCGAAGCGTGGGGGAGTTCGCCCAGGGCCAGGTCGACGAATACCTCGCCGCCCAGATGCGCGAGCTGGTCGCTTCGACAGTCAACGTGAGCGATGCCGAAGTATGGGACGACTACGTCCGCGACAATGACAAGGCGGAGCTGCAATACGTGCGATTCTCGCCGGCCTACTACAGCAAGCAAGAACCCGACCTCTCAGAGGCTGCGCTCGAGAAGTGGATCACCGACAACGAAGACCGGCTCGACGAGGAGTACGAGGCTAACAAGTACCGCTACACCAACCTAGACAAGCAGGTCCGCTCGCAACACATTTTGGTCAAGACCGGGTCGTACGTCTCCGACGAAGAGAAGGCGCAGGCCAAGGTGAAGGCCAAGGCATTACACCGGCGCGCGGTAGCCGGCGAGGATTTCTCGACTCTGGCCCGCCGGAACAGCGAGGATCACATCACCGGTCCCAAGGGAGGCGACTTGGGTTATCAGCCCAAGGGCACCATGCCCGACGCCTACGATGAGGCTGTCTTCGCGATGAAGGTCGACGAGATCTCGGACGTCGTCGAGACAGACTTCGGCTATCACATCATCAAGGTGCTGAACATCCGAGAGGGAGACGTCCCGAAGGAGGAGGCCAAGCGTGAGCTCGCAGACGGCCTAGCTCGAAGAGATCGGATCGAATCGCTGGCCAAGGATGCGGCGGCGGTCACGCTCGCATTGTGGCAGAGCACCGACGACGGGGTGGTACGAAAGAAGCTGGCCGGCGACGGCAAGAAGACTCCCAAGTCCACCTTGACGCCCGCCCTCGAAGAGACGGGTGAATTTGGGCGCGCCGACGCGCCGTTGGTGGGCTTGCCGACGAGCGTTCTACTCGATGCGGTGTTTGCCGTAGCCGATAACGAGACGTTCCCCTCCGAGCCGGTTCGGGTCGGTCGCGAATGGGTCGTCTTCCGGATCATCGATCGGCAGCGCCCCGACGAAGCAGCGTTCACTGACGATCTTCGCGACTCGACGCGCGAAGTGCTTCGTACACTCAAGAAAAAGGAGACGGTGGACCTCTACATCCAAAAGCTCCGCGACCAAGCAGCCGCCGACAAGGCTCTGCGAATCAACCCGCTCCCGACCCAGGATGGTAACAGTTAACGGAGTGAGCCTTCCGGAATTGCCGTGCGCGTCTATGACGCTTCCGAGCGGTCTACGCGTCCGGCTCATTCCCCTGCCACATCTGCAGTCCGCGACGATCTCCTGCTTCGTTCGGGTGGGATCGCGCTACGAGACCGCCGAAACCAACGGCCTCAGCCACTTTCTAGAACACATGCTCTACCGCGGGACGGAGCGGCACCCGGCAGCGCACCAGCTCAGCCTTGCCATCGAAAGACTCGGCGGCACGCTCGATGCTGCGACGCACGTCGACTTCACGAGCTATGAGCTCACGCTCCCGAGCGAGACGATCGCCCAAGGAACAGAGCTTCTCGCGGAGGTGCTTCGACAGCCCTTGCTGACCGAGATGGGGATCGAAAAACAGATCATCCGAGAAGAAATTCTCGAGGACCTCAACGAACACGGAGAGCAGATCGACATCGATAATGTGTCGCGCCGGTTGCTCTATCGCAACCATCCTCTCGGGTTCTCGATCGCCGGTCCGTTGGAGAACCTCGAGCGTTTCGAGACCGGTGATCTCAAGCGCCACCACAAGGGTCACTACACCGCAGCGAATTCCGTCGTGTGCATTGCAGGCGCGTTTGACGAGGGGGCCCTGGGAGACGCGATTCGGATGCATTTCGACGGGATGCCGCGGGGTCAATCCGTCGCACCGGGCGCGAGCGCCCGAAATGAAGATCAGGAGCGTTTCGAATACGTCCACGAGCCGGGCAGCCAGACAGACGTGCGTCTCTCGTTTCATACGCCGGGGGTGGGCAGTGCCTCGGCACCCATATTCTTGCTCCTAGACCGGATCTTAGACGACGGTCTGAGCACGCGAGTGCATCGCGTAATCTGTGAGGAGCGGGGTCTGGCATACGACGCGTTTGCCGGAAACGACACTTTCGAAGACTGCGGAGTCTTCGATTTCGGGGCCTCGGTCGAACACCAAAAGGCGCCGTTGCTCGTCGGGACGACGCTCGAGCTCATTCGTGAGCTCCAGGAGAACGGTCCCACCGAAGAGGAGGTCGAGAAGGCAAAGCAAAGGTACTTGTGGGATCTCCGAACGGTTCGGGACGACCCAGAGCATACGGCGCACTTCATCGGCACGAGCGCACTCTTCGGGCTTCCCGAGCAGGTCTCGACGATCGCGCAGCAGGTCGCAGACGTGAGCGCTGACGATGTCCAGCGGGTAGCCCAGAGATACCTGGATCCAAAGCTCGCCTACCTGACGTGCGTCGGCGTTCTCAAGGGCGACCTTCTTTCGGCGGTCGAAGGGCTCGTACGGAAATAGACCACAAGATGACCAGACAGGTCCCGACTCAGCCCTTGAGGTTTACCCAGTGGGCCTCGCCCGAGGGTCCCCATTCTTTCTTCCACAAGGGAACAGTCTCTTTGATGCGGTCGATAGCTCTACGGCAAGCGGTGAACGCCTCATCTCGATGCGCGGCGCTCGCTGCTACGCAAACCGCGACGTCTCCGACCTCGAGCTGACCAACCCGGTGAACCGCCGCGAGTCGCACCCCCGCATGCTCGGCAGCGACACCTTCGAGCACGCGCTGCATCTCCTTGAGCGCGAGGCTTTCGTGTGCCTCGTAGTCAAGTCGCGCCACGTCTTTGCCTTTAGCATTGTCGCGCACCACCCCGGTAAAGATGCAGATCCCGCCCGCCCCGCGATGCGCGACGGCCTTTCGCACCTCATCGAGAGAGACTTCAGCATCGCTGATCCGGCAGAGGACTACCGGAGCGCCACCCGCGACGGGGGGCAGCAGGTCAACGCGGTCCCCGTCGCAGATCTGCTGGGCGTCGTCGACGAAATCTCCATTGACGGCCAGTCGCATGTGCTCGAGGAAGTCAGCGATCGACGGATAGCGCTCGGCCACAGCTCGACGAAAGTCGACCTGTGCGACGGCCGCGTCAGGGAAGTCGAACGTCGCCGCCTCGCAGCCTGCAAGCTCCCGCGCCGCGGCATAGTAATGAACACGAACTTTCATGGACGAACGTGAAGCGTAGCAGGCGTCTGAAGTGCGTCAGCTCGGCGCTCCCCGAGCCATGCTAGAGTTTGCTCGTGACGGAGTCGGGGATGAAGCTGGTTCTGTGGGCGGTGGCTGCCAGCCTGACCGGAGCCATCCTGGCCATCCCCCAACCCGTCGATCCCTGGGAGATGCCGAGCTTGGCCCTGGACCGAAAGGCGGTAGCCGAGGAGGTTCGGAGAAACGAGGCGCTCGCTGCAAGTCTCCCAGACAGCGAGGAAGTCGATCGCCTTCGGGCGCTCTTTGTCGGTCACGGGCTCGCAGAGATCACCCCGCCCTACCTGAAGGTCGACTACGACAGCCGACAGGCGGACATCTATCGCGCGATCAAAGGGCTCACAGAGAAACACGGTCTCGAAGCCTTCTCGGCCATGCGGGCTCGTGCCGTCGATGACTTCATCCTCGTCTTCGAAGACGGCGCGAGTACGCTCGAGGCCGAAGAGGACATAGGTGCGGTCGGCGGGTTTCGAGAAATCCTCGAAAAGTATGGTGTGATCTATCGAGAAGTCTTGATCGCACCTGAAATCACAGTGCGGGCATTGTATAAAGCTCGATGGAACTTGATCCATCGCGTGCCTGCAACCAGTGGTTTCTCGAGGATCGAGCTCCAGGCGTACTGGGGGTGGCTCGCGCTCCAGGGATGGGGAGTGCCGTTGGACCAGCGCATGAACGCTCTAGTTGCGTATCACGATGCCGGAGGCGCGAACGCCCAAGAGGCCGCAGCGCTCTTCGATCTGCTCGAACAACAACCGGAAAAGGCGGCCAAACTGTTGGAAGCACTTTACTTCGAAGGCCACGAGCTCCGGCTCCGAAACCTCGCGCTTGGCGCGTTTCACGCAGCGAGAGCCGCGCAACGATGACGCAACCGTCGTAGTGGACAGAGAAATCTGCATCTCGTAGCCTAGGGATCCCGTGAAAGTCGACCTGCGGAAGAGCCTCTTCATACTCCCGAATCTGTTCACGCTGGCAAGCGTGTTGTGCGGGTACTACGCGATCTTGATCTGCTCGGACCAACCGACCGGCGACGATTTCTACCGGGCGGCTCTGTTGATCATCTTCGCACTGTTCTTCGACACGATCGACGGTCGGGTGGCACGCCTGACCCACACCGAAAGCGCCATGGGCGTACAGCTTGATTCCCTCGCCGATGTCATCTCCTTCGGCGTTGCGCCGGCGATCTTGGTCTACCACTGGTCACTCAAAGAGATGGGGACCGCGGGCATGCTCGTGGGCTTCGTATTCGTCGCGAGCGGCGCTATTCGGCTCGCGCGCTTCAACGTGACTTCAACCGGAGACGACGGACATCCACACGCACCGGGAAAGTACACCCAGGGCCTACCCCTTCCCCCAGCGGCCGCCATTCTGATTTCAATCGTCGTCGCCAACACACTGACGGGGAAGCTCCCGTTCTCGCCGATCATCATCTCGGCCCTCGTGGTGACGCTGTCTGTGTTCATGCTGACCTCGATGCCGTTTCGTTCCTTCAAAGACTTGCGGCTCTCGTGGCGAACGGTGCTCTTTATTTCTACGGCGCTCGCGGTCACCGTGTGGATCGCGTTGAGTTATCACCCGTCGATGGCGCTGGTCTGGCTTCTATCCGCGTACGTCGTGATCGGCATCGTCGAAAGCCTGTTCGCGTTGATGACGCGTGCGACGCGTGCTCGTGAAAGGGGGAGGGCGCACAAGCCAGGCGAGGGGCCGGCGTAGGCGGTCACACTATCGCCTACGATTCTCGTATACCGAGATGATGGGGACTCCGTCGTAGGTGAGGACGTGCACGGGCTGAACGTTGTCGAAGGCCATCCACGCCTGAAAATCGACCTCGTTGAAATGGGGTTCATGATGAACGAGCACGAAGTCGGCCTGGGTCATCGAACGCGCGGGACGGATGTTGTCGGGGAGCAGTCCATCGGCCTGCATCATCCTCCAGGCCCCCCAGGTCGTGTCACATGTCCACACCGAGCCTCCGTCGGGAAGGCTTTCGGCGAGCCAATCTGCGAGGCTTCCCGTCGTGAAACCCCAAAACTGACGGTTCATTCCCAGGTCTGCCGCGCCCGGTACGCCTCCCGCGATGGGCGTGTAGTGTGACAGGCCGAACGGATGGCTGTGCGCGGTTTGTGCGACGCCAGGTGCCAAGCACAGGGCCGCGAAAGCCCAGGTAGGCCAACGCCGCTCCGTCCAGAGCTCACCCTTTGCACGATCGATGACGCCAACGAAACCCCAGCCTGCAAACAAGGCAAGGAACGGATACGCGGTGATCCAGTGCTTCGTGCCTCCGAAGATCGGAGACGAAGGAAGCGCGATCACGAGCAATGGGGCGAGCATGCAGCCCACCCACAGGATGTCCGCCCTGGCGTCGACCGCATCTCCCCGTTGGGTTCTCCAAGGAGGGGCCAATGCCGTGCGCCGATAGACGAGACCGATGAGCGCCAGAATCACGGTTGTGAACGGCACGGTGAACAAAGTCATCACAAACGGCACCGAAATGGGGAATGGCGGTTCGAAATGGCTCACGCCGAAATACTCATATGTGTAGTGAACGTGACGAACGTGGAACTGTGCGTATGCAAAGAGCCGGCTCCACGTGTCGTGCCATACCCATGGCCAGGTCGCGATCAGCACGATCGGCCCGAGCACGAACATCGATGGCAACCACCAGAGCGTGGGACGATCGAGACGGTCAGCCAGGGCGTATTGCCGCCGTACCCAGAGATGGTGAATGAGAAAGATACCCGGAAGCATCCAGCTGTTGTGTTTGGTCGCGAGGGCAAGCCCAAAAGCAAGCCCAGCGAAGATCGCCCATCTACGATCAGAGAGAGTACGCCAGTACGCGTACGCCGTGACCGTTATGAAGAACGCGATCGGGACATCAAACGTTGCGAGATGGCTGTGATAAAAAACCCGGGGAAGGAGGGCAAAAGCAAGGGCCGCGAAAAGCGCGCCTCTCCGTCCCATGGTGACAGCGCCCCAGGCATAGATCAGCCACAAGAGAAGCCCTGCGGCGAGCATGCCAGGGAAACGAAACGCGAGTGACGCAGACGAAAAGACACCGAGCTCTTGATGGGCGAGCCAGCTCCACGCGAAGGTGAGCTTCATCCACGCCGGATGCTCCCAGTTGTAGTCCCACGCCCGATCGATACGCTCGCGGCTGAGCGCGGAGCCAGGGTCCGTCAGGAGCTCCGCGACCCAGGCGCCGTAGTCTGCGGCGGCATGAGCATAGAAGCTTTCGTCCCGCGACATAGCGAGGTCGGGAGCCGTCCAGACAAGCACCATCACGTATCCCATGCACAGGACGGCCCCGAGAAACTGGTCGGACAGCGTGAGCTTACGGACCGTCATGGCTGGCCCCGCGCGTGTCGTGTCGAAGCGGACCAGCAGAAGGTACGCGCATGGGCTCTCTGCGCGGTGGTCTCGATGCGCACCTCGTGGGTGGTACGGTCGAATCGTGAGGTGTCGATCTCGAGTCGCGTCCAACCGTCTCGATCTTGGTGACGCATCTCTCCCGCCAGGCGATCGTCGATGAAGACCCGCAGTCGCACCGGGATGTTTCCGGCGGTACGTTCGTTGTTGTAGTCAAGGCCTCCGTGCACGACGAGTTGGTCGCCAAGCGGAACATCACGAAACGTCGCTCGAACAGGTTCACGGCCGGCGGGGTGTTGCCACACGCATCGCCGCGGCTCGAGGTCGAGGTCGGCCATCACGGTGGAACCAACCCAAAGCCAAGGTCGCGCAGGGTCGCACACGAAGCGATCGGGAGGAGGTAGTGGACCGTGGCCAAGGCCACCGCCCTCCACCTTCGAGTGAACCCAGGGACAAAGCTGCGGGCCTGACTTGGTGAGGATATCGACCTCGGCCTGATCGACATCTTCAACGAAATCGAATAGCACCTCATCGGTCCGCACATTCCACATGCGCACGCGCACCCCGCCAAACGACTCCTCGAGCGAGGGTGGCTCGTCGCGACGGGTGGCCCCGCGGATCCCGACTTCCCAAACACGACGGACCCCAGCAAGGTCGCTGACGGATGCCGAACCGGGCGACGACAGGTCGCCCAAGTAGCTACGGACGATCGGGTCTACCCAACGCGGCGCAGCAACGATGCGATCGGTTGGCTCGAATCGCTCACGCACGAACGCGGTTGCGTCCTCCCACGAGTCACCACTTGGAACTCCCGCGCGGATGACTGGATGCGCTACGAGCTCGAAGACTGCCACGCCGGCGACCAACACCCAAACCCACGCAGTGAGGCTACTCCGCAGCAAAGCAAACGAACTCGAGCTCCCAGCCCGTGAGCTCTGGAGTAGAAAGCAGATCGAGTGAGGTGTTGAGCACGGCGGTCACCCGGAGGAAGAGAAGCCCATTGGGGATGCCGTCGTTGATGAGCTCCTGGCCGACGTCGAGAACCGTATCCGTCGTGTCGGTGGGGATGACGACCACGGCGGGAACCGCGGTGTCGAGCTCGGCGGCGGTATTCGCGGCGCGGATCTGGAACTCGATAGAAGAATCGCCAGGAGTGCTCCCCGTCCAGGTGAGGTAGCCCCAATCGGGACGCTCCGGAGGGACATTGCAACGAGCCAGGCTGTCATAGCTGTTTCGATAAAAATTGGCGCCGGGTGCGTCGTCGAACTCGTGGGCGGCGTCATCGGGCACCATGACCCGAACCGGGATGCGCTCGACCTCGATGGTATCGTCCGCCCAGACGATGATCTCGAAATCAAAAACCTGCGAGGTGGAGGTTGGTGCGACGCTATTGTTCAGAAGGAGAAGCTCGAAATCGACCTCAGATCCCGGCGTGCTGCCGTCTGCGGAAGGGACCTCACAGCGTCGACACTCGCTCGTCGTGCGGGAGCCGCATCCGGATGCCTCACCCTCGGCGCAGTCCTGCGGTCGCAACGCGGCCACGAAGTCGGTTTCGTCGACGCCGGGGGTCGTATCATCATCGACCTCGACCATCTGGATGTCGTAAACGCTGTCGAGGATGAGCTTGATCGTGTTCGACACCGCTCCACCCAAACCTCCACCGTCGGGCGCCGTGATCTCGCGGATCCATTCTTCTCCGACCTTGGTGACCGCGCCCGTCGCAATGGCCACTTCACGCGCATCGGCGTCGGCGTCGCTGGGCATGGTCATGGCGTCTTTCGGCGACACGACGCTGGCCACGCGGATGTCGTTCGTGAGGAGGGCAACCTCCACCGGAGCCCAAGCCACGGGGGCGGCCGCGGTGAGCCAACTAGGGTTAGCCGGGTCGCCGTCATGGACGATCGAAAGGCTGAACGCACCTTCGGGCTCGAAGCCCGGATCGGAAGCCGGAAGTTGTCCGTCCGCCACGATGTAATATTGCCGGGACGTGATGGGTGTCCACGAGATCGCGCCCCAGTTGCCGGTCGCCATGCCGTCGCAGCCAAGCGCCATGTTGGGATCCAGTGTCGCGTCCTCGAATAGAGCGACATTCGCGCCCGGCCAGTGCGTGTTGTTGGCAAACACATCGGCAGGCGTCACGCTCGGTGAGTCGAAGCGAAAAGTGATGACGACGTCTTTATCGTCCATGTCGTCACCCGGGGGTATTCCCGACTGTGTTTGGCAGCCTGGAGCGATGGCGGTGATCGGAGCTACGGCGGTGTTGACCCGATCGCTCAGCAAGCTGCTCATGCCCATCAAGGTGAGCGACTGGGCCGAAAGGTCGCCCAGATCGAGCGCGGTGAGCGCATCGTCGGCGTCGAACAGGGCGGGGAACATCTGCACTGGTGGAAGGTTCGACCCGCCGGGCTGAGTCGGAACGAGCGCTGAATATAGGGGACTCATAGGGCTCGGACCGTTGTACATCTGTGCGTCGGTGATGTTCAGGACGAGCCGCAGGACATCGGGGCGAAAACAGGGGTAGCCTACATGATCGACCGGACACGAGCCTCGATTCGGCACGAAGTCGCCCAAGCCTTGACCGGTGGCGACCGCATAAAGCGCCTGCGAGCCGGCGTCGGGGGGGGTCATGTTGCTGACGGTATTGAGGGTGCTCACCGCCTTTTCGAACAGCGGGATGTTGTCGGTCAAATCGAGGATGTGATGATAGGGCGCCTGGCTGTAGGGCATCGCCAGTGGGTCGATCGGGTACTCACGAAAAAGTCCGAGGCCTAGATGAGGGTCAGCAAACCACAGCTCAACGTCCAAAATGACGTTCGAGATCTCGCTTTGGAGCACGCCGATTTCGCCTGCCATCGAGGTGCTAGCGTCGACCAAGAAGTAGATATCGACAGCGGGAATGTCGGCCGTCGTCGTAACGATCGATGTTCGAACCGTCTCCTGAGTGCCCAGGGCATCGAAGAATAGCGTCTGGTAGATCCCGTCGTTGTCGGGATCGCCATCACAGGGCAAACGCCAGCCGGGCATGCTTGGGCAATCGTCGGCGTCATCGGGAACGCCGTCGAGGTCGCCGTCCGGGAGAGCGCCGACGCGGTCGATGACGAGCGAGCCCGCCGCTTGCGAATACCGCAGGCCGGCGGAGTTGCTCGGGTTGAGATCTGCTTGGACCGGAAAGTCGGAGCTGATCGAGCAGTCCGGGCGGTCCCCCGAACATTGTTGGGGCGGATCGATGATCGCGTTCGAGCTGTCGTCTACGCCAGCTCCGCCACCACAGGCCGTCACCGCGAAAAGGGTCGCGATGCACCACCAACGAGCAGCCGTTTTTTGAAGCCAATTCATTGTGAAATTGCTCACGTGGGAAGGGGACTACATTACAGGAAATCGGGCCTGTGTGTAAGTGCTACATCACCGCGCCACCTACACAAGATGGGGACCCTCTGGATCGGGGTGAGGCGCAGACTTCTCGGTCTGGGCAGTCCCTGGAATCTATACAGGAACCGCCGAGCAACACGCATTCGCTTCGGCCATCGCCCCAGAGGTCTCTGCAGTCGTAGTCATCGTCGTCCGCGCAATCTGCCGCCGAGCCGCAAAGCCCGAACTGTCCGCACACCGCCCGGGTACCCTGCTCGGTGAGCTCGCATACCGGGGCGACATCGGATAGGCATTGTGAGTTTGCACACGAAACGCGAACGGGTCCCTCGGGATCGAACGGGGCCATGCACTCCATCGGTCCGTCGCCTTCGACGTCGCCACATACCACCCCGAGGGTTTGGCAATCGATGTTCTCGTCGCACGGGCGGGTGACCCTACGACAGAAACGTTGATCCTTGGCGATGACGCGACACGCGAACCCGTGTGGACAATCGGAGACGGAAATGCACGGTACGCGTCGGTCGGCGCAGGTGTTGTTCTCGCACGCGAAACCCGCCACGCAGTCGTTGGAATCGTCGCAGCTGCCTGGGATCGTTCGAAGGCACCTGCCAGCCTCGAGGTTGCAGAAGTAGTTGGTGTCCGCACAGCCGTCGTCGTCCTGGCAGGCGCCGCCTCCGATGACGAAGCAGCGTTGAAGATCATCACAGCCGTTCTCGAGGCATACCTCGCCCACCGGACAGGGGTTGTCGTCGTCGCAGAGGTCTTCTTGATCCGGACACGTCGGGCAACCCGGGCTGGTGCCACAGCGAGGCTCGATGCTAGCGTCCGCGCCCCCGTCGGGAACGCTGCCGTCCGTGCCGCCTTCACCCCCGTCAAGCCCGCCATCCAGATCGATGCTCGCATCGCGACCAGCATCGAAGGTAGCGGGGGGAACGGCATCACCACAGCCAACCACGGCCGTAGTGGCTAGCAACACGCAAGCAAAGAATCGCACGGTCAAGGGGAGCGGCCGGGTAGCCACGCCGTCGAGCGTAGCGCCTATGCCGGTTCATCGCACGCCGCGGGGCCTTGACCACATGGACCGGGCGCTCAAGGCTCGCGCTATGTCTCCACTCGACAACGCTTTGCTCATGATCGAGCGCGCGTGCGGGTCTGGCTCCGTCATTCGGGACGAGAGCCTCCTCGAAGGATACGCCGGGGACGAGAGCGAAACTACGCCATGCATTCCTGAAGCGGTGGTTCGAGCAAGTAGCACCGAGGAAGTCTCCCAGGTCATGCGGGCGGCGTTCGAGCATGGAGTTCCGGTCACGCCTCGGGGAGGCGGCACGGGGCGCGTGGGCGGCGCGGTTCCGGTTCCAGGGGGCATCGTGCTCGCGTTCGAGCGGATGGCTTCGATCAAGCACATCGACCGAAACGAGCTCACAACCAGGGTGCAACCCGGTGTGATCACCGGCGAGCTCAAGCGCGCGGTAGAGGAGGATCTGCTTTACTATCCGCCGGATCCCAATTCGCGCAACTCGTGCGCCATCGGGGGAAACCTCGCCACAAACGCAGGCGGGCCACGAGCGTTCAAGTACGGCGTGACGAGGGAGTATGTGCTCGGCATGGAAGTCGTGTTGGCCGACGGCACAGTGCTCGAGCTCGGCCACGAGACCAAGAAGGGCGTCACGGGGTACGACTTGACCGCGTTGATCATCGGGAGCGAAGGTACCCTCGGAGTCGTGACCGAAGCCACGTTGCGCCTGATCCCGAAACCCGAAGCGACCGTCACGCTCCTCGCATGTTTCTCGAGCCTCGACGAAGTGGCCCCGGCGGTGGGGGCCTTGCTTTCCCAAGGGCGGGTGCCGTCTTGCATCGAGCTGCTCGACTCGGAGGCGATTCGCATCGTGCAACCCGAGGCGGGATTGACCATCCCCGGAGCAACGAAAGCTATTCTTCTCATCGAGCTCGACGGTGAAGCAGGCCGACTCGACGACGATCTTGAAGTCTGCGGCAACGCCCTTGCCGACGTCGGCGCTCTCGAGGTTTTGGTTGCGCAAAACAGCGGAGAAAGGAAACGTCTGTGGGCCTCCAGGCGTGAGCTGAGCCACAGCCTCCGCCGTCAGGCTAAGAACAAGCTATCGGAGGACGTGGTCGTTCCGCGCACGAAGATGGCCGACCTTCTTCGGACCTGCGCCGAGCTATCCGACGAGAACGAGCTGGTAATTCCTACGTACGGTCACGCCGGCGACGGAAACCTCCACGTGAACTTCCTGTGGGACGACTCGGATCAGAAGCGTAAAGTGGACGATGCCATCAAGCGGCTATTCGAGCGCGTGATCGAGCTTCGGGGAACCTTGAGCGGCGAGCATGGAATCGGGGTTCTGAAGGCCCCATATCTCCCGATGGAGCAGTCGCCCGCACTCATCACGCTGCAACAACGGATCAAGGATGTCTTCGATCCGAAACACGTTTTGAACCCAGGAAAGATCTTCCCCGCGGACGCAAAGCGTTTTCACGGCGCCTGTTAGGTAGGCGATAGTGTGGGGGCGGTGGGGTAGGCGATAGCGTGGGGGCGGTGGGGCGGGACAAATTGACGGGCCGTAGGCCCGACCGGGATCAACCACGCGGCCGTCCAGCCTGTGTGCGCTGCTGTACGCTGAACCTTACACAGGCGACGTCCGCGGACGACTAGCAACGCGACGATGTTCTCGCGTAGGCTCGCGCCGCCCGGGATGCGCAAGAAGCTGGAAACCACGGCGTTCGTCGCGGCGTTCATTGTAGCGTTCGTGCTTGTCTTCAGGCTCTTCCTATAAACGCGAAATTGAATCAACCGGGAAGCGCGCCGAGCGATCATTGACGGCGAGCGTCAATCGGGGCGTCAGAACTCGACGCGACCCCCTCTCAGAGCAGCGCGTCTGGCGCTACTGTCACGGGTATCGTAGGCGCTCCCAAACATCCCCGCCGAGGATGTCTGAGTGGGCGAGGGATGCCGTGCGGCCCGGCGCGGCCCCAGCCACCGGTTGTTGAAGTCAGGCTACTTGCCGATTGGTTCGAATTTGAACTTCTGGCCGCCGCCCGCAGCTTCGGCCATGGCGCCTTTGATCGGTAAGACCATGATGGCCACGCCATCTTTGTACTTGGATGCGGCCGCCGCGCCCTTCTTGCCGCCAATGGCGGTCGCTGCGGCGCTCCCCTCGAAGCGGCTCTGCTTGAACCGATCCAATGCCTTCTTGCCCTTGAAGAGGATCACTTCAGCATAGGTCTGGCCGCCAACCTGAGCGCCGACCGTGGTCTGCGTCATTTTCGTGTGGCCGATGAGCTTGCCCTTTTGATAGACTTCGCCCGCTCCGTGGGAGGCGCCGACGATGAACCCGCCTTTTCCAACCTCCGGGAAGATCGCGTAGGCGTAGGCCTTCTTCAAGGTCGAGTTGAACGACTTGTCCTTGGCCTGCCAGTCCTTCTTGATCTGTTGGACTTGTTGGTGAAGCTCGTCTTTGTCCTTGTCAGCCGAAGCCGTACTCACACCAAGGAACAGAACGGGAAGTATCAAACCGAGACGCAAGACGTTGATCATAGGGGGCCTCCATGGGGGTTGTGCTCGCAAGAGCTGCGAGGGGGTCATAGCAGCATGTTGAGTGGTGATTCAACGATCCGTTTGAACGCCGCCAAATACTGAGCGCCCGTGGCCCCGTCGACGACTCGGTGGTCACAGCTCATGGTGAAACGCATCCGGCGGCCGAGGACGACCTCCCCCTTCCGGACCACTGCCTCTTCGCGGATCGTGCCCACCGCAAGAATCGCGGCCTCGGGCGGATTGATGACCGCCGTGAACTCTTCGATACCGTACATCCCGAGGTTCGAGATCGAGAAGGTTCCGTTGGTCATCTCCTCGATCGAAAGCCTTCGGTCGCGAGCGCGAGCAGCAAGGTCGCGGATTTCCGCAGCAATTTGGGCAATCCCTTTTCGATCGGCGTCGCGAATGACCGGGGTCATCAACCCGTCTTCGACCGCGACCGCCACGGAAATATCCACGACCTGGTGGTAGTGGATCTCTTTACCCATCCACGATGCGTTGACCTGAGGGACACGACGAAGTGCGACTGCCGCGGCTTTGATGATCAAGTCGTTGAGCGAGACCTTCTTGCCGTCCGCCTCGAGCTCGGCGTTCATGGCCTTGCGGGCGTCGGAAAGCGGGCCGATGTCGCTGTCGATCGTCAGGTAGTAGTGCGGGACGGTTTGCATCGACTCGGTGAGTCGCCTGGCGATCGTCCGCCGCATGCTGCTGGCCTGCTCGACCCGCGGCGGCAAGCGTTCGCCGCTGAGCATCGACGGTGCCACTCCGGAGCCCACGAAGGAGTCGATGTCCCGCTTGACGACGCGCCCGTGCGGACCCGTGCCCTGCACCGACCGCAAGTCGATGTTCCGCTCCCGAGCCAACCGCCGAACGAGCGGCGAAGAAATTACCCGCCCCCCATCGGACACTGGCGCTGACGCCAACGCTGGCGCTGACGCTGGCGCTGGCGCTGGCACTGGCGCTGACGCTGGCGCTGGCGCTGACTCTGTCGCTGCCTCCGTCACTGCCGCTGCCCCCGCCTCCACCTGCGCCAGCAGTTCACTAATGTCCTCCCCAGCCTTTCCGATGATCGCAACCGGAACCTCAGCCTCGAGGGTTACGCCCTCTGGGACCAGTATTTTCAGGAGAACGCCGCGGTCGAACGACCGAAACTCCATCGTCGCTTTGTCGGTTTCGACCTCGGCCAAGAGATCATCGATGTCGATTTCATCACCCTCTTTCTTGGCCCACGAGACGAGA
>CAXMND010000067.1:0-4277 GCA_964194675.1 uncultured Coxiellaceae bacterium
TCGCATTGGCCGGGCAAGCCCGCCGGTCGGAATGCGGTCCGTGGATGATTGGTAGTTGGGCGTGAGCGTAGCCCCCGCGACACAAGCCAGGACATCCACCCCGTGACGTTGAAGCTCGTACCAGAGGCCTTCGGCCAGAACCATGTCGTAGGCCTTGGTTGCAGCATAGTTGGCCACCATCGCCGTGCCCTGAAAGCCGCTCATGGACGACATCAGGATGATCCCGCCTTTCCCGCGTCGCACAAAACGGCGTCCGAAATAGTGTGACAGGCGAAGGGGGCCGTAGACGTTGACGTCGACGGCCTTGAGGTGCTCGCCGACATCGATGTCGAGGAACGCCCCGATGGGAGAGTACGCGGCGTTGTAGATCATCAGCCCGATATCCAAGCCTTCGGTCGCCGAGCTCATTCCCGCCACGGCGTCGGGGGAACCTAGATCGAGGGGGTGCACCTTCACCTTGACGCTGTGCTGCTGTCGAAGCTCGGCGGCGAGTTTCTCTAGTGGATCCGCCCGGCGTGCGACCAAGACGAGGTTCATTCCCCGGGCCGCGAGCTTCTGCGAAAACGAGGCGCCGATCCCTTCGGACGCGCCAGCCACCACGGCCCACGGTCCGTAACGCTCGACGAACCCAGTCATCAGGGGGACTCGGTGAACGGAGTCCCGGCGCTGTACATCCGCTTGATGACGTAGATGGGGGCTAGGAACCAAGGGGCGTTCAGCGCGAGGACCATTAGCGGCGCCGGCGTCGCGTGCGGACCCATGAACTCCTCACCGAGGATGATCGTGACATTGGTGAGCATCACGGAAGCCCAAATGATGCTCGGAATCCGGATCCAGTTCTTGCCTTTCGTCCACGCGTAGATCGCGAAGACGTAGAACGGCCCGAACAACAAGGAATCGATCCAGATCGTCATTCGCCACCAGACCGGCCGCGCGATCAGAACCGGATCGAAGTTGTTCCCGTACCAGTGAATCAGATCCACCGCGGCGGCGGGTGGCCACAGTGGATACTCCCAGGCACCGCTGATATCGGGCAAGACGATCTGTTCGATGTCGACGACGTAGGTGATGAAAAGGATGTTGATCCAGAAGAAAACCAGAACTGCGATGTCGCCCCTACGGCGAGACAACGGAATGACGCGTCCCATGAAAACCTCTCTCTCCAATCTATCCGAATTCGGGCTCGGTCAACTTGTTTTGCGGTAGAAACCCGAGGCCAACCATGAAGCGCGCCATCTCGATCAGATACTCGCCACGGTCCATGTGGATGATGTGACTCCCAGGGAACCAATGGATTCGGCAGCGATTCCAGTGGTCCCACAACACGCGAGAGTGCTTCGGTGGCGCCAGCCGGTCTCCTACGCCCGAGACGATCATCAACTTCTCCGGTGAAAGCAGCGGGGCGTAGGTCAGCGGGCAACTGACAGCGACCAGGCGTCGTGCATCAGACAGATCCAAACCCATGGTCGCGAGCGCACCCCGCAACATCAAACCAATGGGCTGCCACTCGAGCACGAGGTCGGCGAAGCTCACGACGGGAACGTTCGGAATCGCGAACGACAGCCGGTCCTCGACGCTGGCAAGCATCGCACTGGTAAACCCGCCGAGGCTCAAGCCCGTCACACCCACCTGTTCGACACCGCGCTCATTTTGGAGCCAATCGAGAAGAATGCGAAAGTCGAACACGGACTGAGCGACCGCCTCGTTCAGTCGCGATGGGCCTCCAGCAAAGTAGCCGTGCCCGGAAAACGGCGAGAAGCGCGTCTGGCGCGGACCATGAAAAGGAAGAGTAAACAGCACGATGTCACAGCCCATTCGGTAGAACCAAGGGAGGGCAAAGAACCATTCGTTGATCAGATACCAGTCCGCCGTGAACCCGTGAATCGCGACGATGGTCGGGCGCGGGCCATCGCGGTGTCGCAACATGCGGGCGTGCGCGACTCGGTTCGCACCGTGGCGAAGATAGCGTTTGCGTTGCGAAGGATTGACCGGCTCAAATGGGCTATCGAAGGACAGCGCCTCGCAGGTCCCATCTTCGGGCTCGAACCGGGGAAGCCAGCGGCCCTTCTCGGAACGCACCGAGACTCCCGACGGGGGCACCATGAAGAAGCGCTTTGAGTCGCCCGACTCGGCGATCTCTGTATAAAAGTCCGCCTCGCGTACGGCCCTCCGCAGCTGCATGGGGTTGTAGCCGACCGGAATGGCCGTGGCGGTGATCAGCGAAGCACTGGCCGTGCGCAGCACGCGATCGAACGCCGCAGCAGCGCCGACCCTGACGCGGTCGGCCAAGGCCAGATCGAAGCCCTCGGGGTGCAGCGCGAAGTCGAGGTCGAGCTCCTCCCACCAGTGGCCTTCGGCTAGGAGCGGCTGCGCACGCAAGCAGGATTCGTGGGCGATCCGGGACACCACCGAGGATTCGGTCATCCCCCCGAGCATAGCGGATCCCGCACGAATCGCCGCAATTGAAATGTCAGCAGCCCTCCGCGACCTCGAACGGCAGAGCGCCGAGCAGGACACCCGCCGGGTTTCGCACCTCGACGCGCCACAGCCCGACCTCATCGGCAAATCGCGTAAAGGCCCACGTTCGCCATCGAGGAACGTTCGCCGGCACGTCGAGCTCGACCCCACCGCTGACCTTCCCTGAAGGCCCCACGAAGAACACGGTTACGGTTTTTGCCTCCGACGACTTGTTACCAACGTCGAGAAAAGCGTAGATCTTCTCCTCGTGACGACCAAAGACCGCAGAAGCAGCGAGCGGTTCACGGCCTTCGACCTCGGGTGCTGTGATGAGGCGATGTATGACGATGCTGTCGTCGCCGTGAAGTATCGGCTCGTAAACCGCGGCGTCGAGCTCGGGTTCCGGGTCGACTTTCTTAATCTGGTCGGGCGCCACAGCCTGCTTTGGGGCAGGGGCGACGGTCGAGGTGAGCATCGGCTCGCTCGAAGGCGCTCGCTCTAACGGGCTCGGCTCGCGCGAGACTTCGGTGTTGCAGCCGAAAGCGAGCGTGGCGAT
This sequence comes from uncultured Coxiellaceae bacterium, assembly GCA_964194675.1. Classification (GTDB taxonomy): domain Bacteria; phylum Myxococcota_A; class Polyangia; order Polyangiales; family Houyiibacteriaceae; genus SG8-38. The sequence goes on from CAXMND010000067.1 coordinate 3,014, forward strand.
TGTGATCAGGATTACGACGTTGGGCTTGGTGTTCATGGGACCTCCTTGCGACGTAAGGAGCACGCCGCGTGCCAGGTCGGATCCTCCGCTTTTTGCGCGTTGAGGAGGGATCGACGTGTGTCAGGTTGGACGCGGTCGTGTGTCAGCGGCCACGGCTCATATCGCCGGTCGAACCCGTCGGATTACGAAAAGGGGTAATCGCGTCGATGTTCCTGACTTGCAGATAGTGGTCGATCGCCCAACGGACGGAGGGAAATGCCACGTCGGAGTCCGGCAGGTTGTCGAAAGTGAACAGCCCGACCTCTTCACTCTCCGGGCCTGCCGAGACGTCTGGAGTCAAGAGCCGTGCGCGAAAGAACAACTGCAACTGACTGATGTGACTGAGGCTGTAGAGTGAGAGGAGATCGACGATCTCGAGCCGCGCGCGCGCTTCTTCCCATGCTTCACGCGCAGCGCCTTCCTCGGGGCTCTCCCCCATCTCCATGAAACCTGCGGGAAGGGTCCAGTACCCTTTGCGTGGCTCGATCGCGCGTCGGCACATGAGCAGCCTGTCCTCCCACGTGGCGACGACTCCCACGACCACCTTGGGGTTCTCGTAGGCGATGTAGTCGCAATCGGGGCAGACCAAGCGTTGCCGGTTGTCGCCAGCTGGGATCTCTCGAATGCGTGGGCCTTTGTCTCGCTCCGCCATCGACTCGGTCGTCCGCGTCGTACCACGGAGCTCGAAAACGCGCATCACGCCTCTGGCGCACAGAGACGGCCGCCTTAGACTTCGTCGGATGAGCGGGAGAGCGTCACAGGATCGCACCCAGATATTCGGCGTGTTTCGGCAGCTAAGACAGGGTTTCGGTCTCGTTTGGACGACGAGTCGGAGCTTGAGCTTCGTGCTCGGGATCTTGAGCCTGGTAGCCGGCGTCCTGCCCGCCGCGGCGGCCTGGGTAGGAAAGCTGATCGTCGATGCGGTCGTCCAAGCTGCGCAAACCGGGTCGGCTGCCGATCGCAACGACGCCATCACGTGGGTTGCGGTCGAGCTCGGTCTCATCGCGTTGCTTGCGGGCGCACAAAGGGGGCTGACCACGTCCCAGCAGCTTCTTCGCGCGCTCCTCGGTCAACGCGTGAACGAGATGATTCTCGAAAAGGCGCTGACGCTCGACCTCGTCGCGTTCGAAGATTCGGAGCTCTACGACAGGATGACCCGCGCACGTCGTGAGGCGTCGCAGCGTCCACTCAGCTTGGTGATGCGGAGCTTCCAGCTCATGCAGCA
>CAXMND010000068.1:0-5065 GCA_964194675.1 uncultured Coxiellaceae bacterium
ACCGCCGACGCGAACCAAGTGGTGACCGCGTTCACGCTCGAGCGGTTGCTTCCATCTCAGGAGCGCTGCGCCACACATTCGCAAGCAGTTGCAACGATTCACGAACTTGTGACCACTTGTCAGACGACCACGACCAAGAAAACGAAAACGAGCCCTCCCTACTGCACCCAGCGAAGCTCTTGCTTTCCCGGGTCTGTCACCTTCTGCGGATCCTCCGAAGGCTCCGGCTCTTCCTGTGCCCCTGTTTGCGCGCCAAATTCATTGTCGCCCTCGGCCGGGTACAGCCGCACTGCGGTCCTGGTTTCGATTTTCACCAGCTCGGATCGGCCTTGAACACGCTGACTGATCCGCATCTGCGAAGTCGATTCGGCTTCGGAGAACGGGGTGAAGAAGCCGAGTCGGACGGCGGAAGAACCTATGATCGACGCTTGGTACCCCTCGAGTCGGCCGCTTCCGATCGCTTGCGGCGGAGCGCTTTGCCTGGCCGAGATCTGTAGCTTGAGGTTCTTGCCGTCCATCTCCATCAAGTTGTACGTCACCGTCTGGTCGACCCACACGCCAGAGAACTGCACCTTGCGCTCAACCTCCCAGCGCGCTCGCACGCCAAGGGGCTCCGCCGGAAAGGGCACGGTCAGAAGCGCGGTACGAATGTTGCTGAGCATCGAGTTGAGCCGAGGCGGCACGTCTTCGAGCCCGCGGAACTCACCGCGTCGGATCTGTCCTTGCACGTCCATCTCGCTCCAGCCTTGCACCCTTAGTAGAGGCTCGAGCATCTTCTCGATCTGTTCGCGGGCCGCGGGGTCCATCTTGTCAGCCACCTCCGAAAGACGGATTTGGATGATCTGAATGGGATGGCGAATGAAGCCCTGAGGAGTGGGCTGCGCGGGCCCCATCTTCACCTCGAGTTGCACCGGTGGCATGCCACCCTGCTGCGCTTGGCCGCCGGCTTCCATGGCGCGCAGCATGACGAGCTCGACATAGAGAACTTCGGTTTGCCCGGGCGACACGCTGTACCTGAGCGGTATGCGCGGCGTCATCCCGGGATCGAGCACTCGAATCGTGGGAAGGACTCGCTGCGGAGGCCCCGGATCGACGATGGCCGTCTGGGGTTGATACTTGGGACGGCAAGAAGCGGTCGCAACGAGAAGACATGCGACCCACACAATGCGAAGCATCATCGCTACCTTTCACTCTCTGTGGCTAGCCGCAGGACCGAGCGTCGCGCGGACTGAATGGGTTCGGTTTTCTCGGGAGAAACCAAGGCTATATCCGCCTCGGAGTGTGACTCGAGGTCTGCTTCGAGCGCGATGGGCAGACCGAGGTCGACCAACGCATGCCCCTCGGCCCGCATCTCGTAGGTGCGCACGTGCATCTCGAGCTTGGGATTGAGGTCGGCGATTTGAGCCGGCGCGGACTGTTGCACCGTGATCCGAACGCGAAAGCGACCATCGATGTGATCGACGAGCTCATAGCGTGTCACTTGCGTAACTCGCGCGCTCCAGATCCGAATCTGCCGTCGAATTTCCCAAACGGCGCCCACACCCACGGGCTCGATTGGAAGGGGAACCGTCGCGATGGCAGACCGAACGTTGCCGAGCATGATCGTGACACGCGGATTGATTCGCTCCTGACCCTTCGTCCAGGGCACGTCCGAATCCATCACGATGCCCCGGTCGCTCAAGTCGAAGCGGCCTCGCATGTCGTTCAACGCCTCGACGCCCTCACGCACCTCCTCGACGCGATCGATTTCGGTGCCTTCAGGCAGAATCGGGTACGCCCTCGAGATCCGAAGCACGTAGCGGGTGCGGTTGTCGGGAAGTGAAACCGTGGGCCCCGCGTGGAGCTCGAGCTTGAGTCCGGGCAGAACGCTGAAAGTGTCTTGAACGTCTTCGGTGGCCGTCGATGCCGTGCGTATCTCGAGAACGCTCTGAGCCACGGTGTCTGGTGCGATCGCGTATCGCAAGACCTGGCGTGGCTCCTCGCCGGGCTCGACCAGCGATACGGACAGCTCGGGCGGTGGAGGCTTGGGCTTGTCCTTCTTACAGCCGCACGTGGCTAGCAGGGCAACGAAGCAAGCTCCCACGAAGCAAGTGTCAAAGACGATTTTCTTCCGCGTCATTTTCAAGAAGTCCCCTATACTCCGGGCTCCCTTCTAGAGAGGAACCCTCCCTATGGCAAGCGGTTAGTACCATCCGCCGATGCCGAGGGAGACCGCCTGGTACTCGGCGGCAATGTCGAATGAAGCCGAGATCTGCCAGCGATAGTCGTCTGGCCAGAGGCCGAAGACGTTCCACTTCAGGACGTTGATGTCGATTCCGAATGTCGTGTGCAGGCGCGCCGCAGACACGGCGAAGCGCGTGGGCTCGAGATAGCTCCCCACCCGGACCTTCATACGCTTCGGCCAGGGCTCGGTCTCGTATCCGACGCGAGGCGAAATCGTGATCTTCTCGCCAGAGCGCTGCACGGTTTGGAACACGAACGACTCCACACCGACGGCGTCAGCCAAGCGACCTGTGAACCACAGATCGATCGTCAACAGATGGTAGCGGCGGGGCCATCCATTGCGATAGCGATTGCGAAGCACCTCCCAGGCTTGCCCCCTCACCTGCTTTCGCCACTGCTTGATCTGGGCGTACTTCCGCTCGTACTTCTCTTCGACCGCCCGAATGCACTCGTCCAAGTCGGGACCACCGCGCGCCCGAGCCGCGTCGAGCTCTCGCTGCTCGGCCTCTCGGACTTGCCGCTCACGCCGGTCCAAGCGTTCGAGCTCGGGCGCGGCCAGTTTCTCGTCGCTGATCCACGGTGGGTTCGTCGGCCGCGGGCCGAACTGATACGAAAACCCCATACCGCCGCTCGTTGGAAGCTTCGTCGACCTCGGGAAGAAGAGCGTGCCTAAAGTGATGTCGCCGTCGGGCGTCTCGACGAAGTTGCCGCGCGTTCGAAGCCCGGTGCCCATCTCTGGGTAGAGCGATGCGCCAAGCCGCCACCGTTTGTCGTGCGGCTGAAACATGACTCCCACCTCACCTCCGAGCCCTAACGAGTGGAACGTGTCCGCGTTCCTGCTCAGTAGGGTGTTCGAGAAGAACGCCCGTTGGCGAAGAATGCGCAGGCCGCCGCCGATGACCAGCTGCCCATCGAGGAATCCGTAACCAGCCTGGATATGAAACGTGGTAAAACGGAGCCGCAACTGCTCGGGCTGCGTCGTGCTCGGGTTCTGAACGCCTTTCAGGCTGACGAACTGCGCATCGATCGTGAGCCCGATCCCGAAATTCCACATCTGCCAATACGCGCCCGGAATCAAGAAAAAGAGGCTGTCCTCTTCCACATTCTCCCCTTCGCCAAAGATCTCCCCGCTGTTGTAGAAGTCGCCCGACTTGAATGGATACGTCACGCCAAACGCAAGCCAGTAGTCATACCAGTCGGGCCACTGCGCCCCGCGCCAGGCCACCGCGGCAGGGTTCTGAAGGCCGCCTTCGACACCCTGCGCCAGCGACGTTGCCGCCCCAGCAAGCCCGGTCACCCGCGAGGTGCTGATGATGACCCCACGCGTCAGATCGATGGTGTAGTTGGACGTGGTGATCGGAGTCCCGTCGGGCCCGAGCTGGGCGAGAGCGCTAGTGGGGAACCCTGCAACGACGACGAGAAGGAAGATTCGGCGGGCATGCTTCGGGGTCATAGGTCCGACCCGAAGCTACACGGGGTGCACGTCGAAATCACCTGAAGTCGATGCCGCCCTGAGTCGCGTCCTGAATCGCCTCTTGATCTTCCTTGCTCAGATTCTCTAACTGCTTCTTCTCTGCCTCGAGCGCTTCGAGCTCATCCTGTGCCGTCTCGGCTTCTTCGCGCGTGGACTTGGCCCGTTCACGGGCAGCTTTTAGCTCAAGGTCCGTCTCATCGGCGATGGCCGCGTCCTCCTCGGCCCTAGCCTCGGCCTCCTCGGCCTCCTCTTCCTTCTTCTTCTCCTTGAGCCGTGTCGTCACGACGTCCGCGGCCTGACCGATGTCGCCGCCAATCGAGATGACGAAGATTCGCTCTGTGACCGGCACCTCGATGAAGTTGGTGTCGGTGTCGAAAGCCTCGCGCCGAAAGTCGAGCCCGTTTCCGGTGCCCTTTCCGAACAGGGCCGTGATGCCAGCCGAAAGGCCACGCGCATTCTCTTGGCCTCCGAACGAGGCGCTGAATCCGTACCGATCGAGGCTAGAACCTTGTTGCTGGTCCCCTAAGAGGACCCTATCGGGCGATCCGGAGTTGTCGGTGAGGAACCCAAACCTAGTGAAAAGATACTTCGTGATCCGCACCTCGGCTCCCACGGAGATGTTCCACGTAAAGACACGCTTGGTACCGGTTGAGAGCAGAACGCCCGAGGTATTCGCTCGTCCCTCGAGTTGCGGGAGGTCGGGGGTGATCTGGCCGGCACCGACCGGCCCCACCAGCTGAAGGTCCAAAGCCGCCGTAGCCTTTTTCGAGATGACGTACGATGTGCCTAGCCGAAGGATCCAAGGGATCGGTGAGTTCGCACCGCGCTCGATTTCGGCGAAGATCGACTCCGATGGTGCCGGGCTCATGGTGGCGTCGACGTCGGAGAGCTCGAACCGAAGGGTGGATTTGCCGCCCATGCGAATTCCGGGTGGTTGAAACATCAAGCCGAGACGCCAACGTTCCCCGATCAGCTGCATCAACCCTATACGGATCGTCAAATACCAGGCACTCAGATCGAAGCCGGTGTTCCGATTGGCCTGCTCAGCATTGTCGATACAGAAAGGAAGGGTGGGGCTCGTCGGACAGGGGCTCCCCGAAGCCGGATTCTGCGTTCCATCGAACGCAAATGCCACTGTTTCAGCGTGTTTGAGCTCTCGATGGGCGGCGAAAACACTGAGCCCCACCAGAAAGTTCTTGAGCGCACGCCAGCCGACGGCGGCCCCGATATAGGTCTGCCGGTCGATTTGGAGAAATTGAATGCTGTTCGTTCGGCCTAGCGCATCTCCGACCTGAACCTCTCCCGAAAGCTGGTCGTTGTAGGTCGAAAAAGCCGAGACCCCGATCTGCCACGCCTTGCGGTCGTCCA
>CAXMND010000069.1:0-2971 GCA_964194675.1 uncultured Coxiellaceae bacterium
GCCCGATTCCATCGTGACGGAGAGCTCCATACAGCGAGGGGTCAGCCTTGCGCGAAGCGCCCTAGGCGAACGGGGCGCCGAGCTGATCCAGACCTTTCCACGCCAGGGCTATCGTTTCATCGGTAAGGTCGAAGCAAAGAAAAGTGCATCGGGGCGGCTGACGCTGCAACCGAAGTACACGAAAAGCGGCGATGTCCACATCGCTTACACCACGTTTGGCTCCGGGGACATCGATATCGTGGTGGTGAACGGTTGGATCATGCCGATGCGTGCGATGTTTCAGTATCACAGGCCGCGCGGCACGTTGGAAGCGCTCTCGAAAATCGGACGCGTCATCATGTTCGACAAGCGCGGCACCGGCCTGTCGGATCGCGTGAAGGAGCTTCCGAGTCACGAACAACGAATGGACGACCTCCGTGTTGTGCTCGATGCCTGCGGGTCCGAGTGTGCGATTCTGATCGGTTTCTCCGAAGGAGGCGCGCTCGCTATGCTCTTCGCAGCCACCTATCCGGAGCGAGCCCAGGGGCTGATTTTATCTGGCGCCTTCGCGCGGATGGCAAACGCCTCGAACTACCCATTCGGTTACCCCGCGGAGGCGATGGAGAAGCTCCGAGGCTACATACGCGGCGGCTGGGGCAAAGGGGCGTCTCTGCGCGCGATCTCACCGAGCCAGGCGGCCGACCCTGAGTTTGTCGAATGGGTAACGTTCGCGGAGCAAGAAGGAGCTAGCCGCCGGCGGCGCGCTCGACCTTCTCGACATGAACCTCCGAATTGACCTGCGCGCCCTGCTCCCCGCGATCCGGGTCCCGACAGTCGTCCTCCAAGCCGCCGACGACAAGATGATCCATCCCGGGAACGGCCCCTATCTCGCCAAGCACATCGAGGGTGCGCGGTATGTCGAAGTCGCCGGCGACGACCACCTCTTCTTCCTCCGCGGACTATCCCATCTCCTCGAAGCCGTCGACTGGGTTTGTTCCCAGGGGCCCCTCGATCTTGAAGAGGATCGATTCCTCAGCACGGTCCTCGTTGGACATGCCCACGAAGACGTGAAGCAGGACAGCTGGCTCGAGCACGTCCAACGGTTTCGGGGGCAGGCTGTGCCGGGAACGAGACATGCGTACTTCGACGGGCCGATCCGTGCGCTTCGGTGCGGGGCAGCACTGGTTGCGGAATCGCCGCTTTCGTGCGGAATCCATACAGGAGAAGTCGTGCGGCAAGGCACCACGGCAGCGGGTCAGGCGTTTACCGTCGCAGAAGAGATCGCCGAAGGCGCGCCTTGCGGCGAGGTCAGGGCGTCCCAGGTGGTTGTCGATCTGGTACCGGGCAGCGACCTGAGCTTCGAACCTACCGGCCGGTCGATGCCTGTCCAGGGCCGTGAAATTGCGGTGTTTTCGCTGAAGTTCGACAACTAAGGTTTCGGTAAGGTCCTACAAAGGACCTTCGCAGCCCGTCTCCGTAGGTTGGTCACAAGAGGAGGCCACCATGGCGTACGGATTTGCAGCAGTCGAAAATATCTCCACCACTCACGAGGCCCGCGTCGGAGCGCGCTTCTGTGGCCCCCCCGGCTCGGGCAACGGCGGCTACACCGTCGGGATGCTCGGCAAGCATCTCGGAGACGAGGTCGAGGTCACGCTGAAGCGCCCGATTCCGCTCGATACGACGATGCAGATCGCCGCTGAAGGCACGACCGCGGCCCTGTTTCATCAGGGCGTCGAGATCGTATCGGCGCGGACCGCCGAGCTCGATCTCAATATCCCAGACCCGATTACATTCGGGCAGGCGACTTCCGCGAGAGCTGACTTCGCCGGCTACAAGGATCATCCCTTCCCAAATTGCTTCGTCTGCGGCACCAATCGTTCTTGCGGCGAGGGAATGTGTCTTTTTACCGGCGAGATCGCAGACGGGGTCGTAGCGAGCTCCTGGGTGCCGAACGCCGAGCTCGCCGACTACCGCGGAATCGCGAGTCCGGAGCTTGTATGCGCAGCCCTCGATTGCCCCGGAGCGTGGGCTTTGATTCACCGGTACGGGATCGACGGTCCCGTGGTTCTCGGCCGCATCACGTATCGACTGGAGCAACCAGTTCACGCCGGAGGTCGCTACGTCGCGATGGGCTGGGCCTTGGGCCGCGAGGGCCGAAAAGCATTCTGCGGAACGGCGATCTACGACGCAGAAGGAAACATCTGCGCCGCCGCCAAGGCCACGTGGATCGAGTTGCGCTGAGCTGAACGCCGGACAGCGGTAGGTCGCAACCCTGAGCCCAGCCGTCCGATGAGGGGTTGGAGGAAACCAGTTCACGACCCATTTCTATCTACACATTGATTCACACATAAAAGAGTGTAAAATATGCAAATGGCAACGAATCTAGCTCTGGACGACAAACTCATCGGCGAGGCGCAGAAAGTGGGTGGGCACCGAACCAAGAAGGCCGCAGTCACTGCGGCTCTGGAGGAGTACGTGCAGCGCCGGAAGCAGCTCGAGCTGCGAACCCTGTTCGGAAAGATCGATTACGAGGAAGGCTACGACCACAAACGAGGCCGGCATCGGTGAACGTCCTCGTCGACACGTCGGTTTGGTCGGTTGCACTCAGGCGTCGCTCCGCCGGCCAGCTGAGTCCAATGGAGCACAACGCCGCGCAGGAGCTGTCGGCCCTCATTGACGAGGCGCGCGCGTGCATGGCCGGCTGTATTCGCCAGGAGGTTTTGAGCGGGATCGCAGTGTCTGCTCAGTTCGACCGACTTCGCGACAAACTCCGCGCCTTCGATGATCTGACCGCCCAACCGTCCACCTACGAGTGCGCGGCTCGGTTCTTCAATCGATGCCGTGCGCAGGGCGTACAGGGCTCGCATATCGACTTCCTGATCTGCGCACTCGCGCACGAGCAACAGGCGCCGATCTTCACACTCGATGCGGACTTCGAGCGCTACGCTGAGGTGTGCGGGATCGAGTTATATCGGCCACGCTGAACGCTGAC
>CAXMND010000070.1:0-2852 GCA_964194675.1 uncultured Coxiellaceae bacterium
GTCAGCGTGATCGTGACTCGGTCGAGCTCGCCGTTAAATGGGAAGGGGCTGCCTTCGTACGCGCGATCGACTTGGGTGCCGGTGTCGAGACCGACGTCGAATGTCTCCGCCAGCGAGTACGTACTGATGTGCATCTTTGGCATGTCGGTGGTGCCGACTTTTTCCCCGTTGACGAAGAGCTCGCCTGTGCCCGCGAACTCCCCGGTCTTGATGAAGTTGAACTTCAGCTCGGTCTCGCCTTTGGGCAGTGGCTTCGAGGCGAGGTGATAGTGCACGCCGTCGAGGTAGTTGTAGTCGTAGTGGAGCCTGTGGTTTTTGATGTACATCGAGAAACCACCGGTCATGCCGCCGACGGCGACGATGACCCCTTTCTCGTTGCCCTTCAGGTCGATCGTGGTGACGATCTCGTGCGAGCGATTCTTGACGGGGGCCGAAGCTTTTTCACCGATTCGGAAAGCGCCTGGCGCGAAGTAGACGAACTCGGTGCGGTCACCGAACAGCCGGTCCTGTTGTTTGGCGATGCGCTGGATCATGTCGTCGTAGAGCGGGTACACATGGTTCGTCCAAGCCTCGTCGTCGAAGATCTTCTTGAGCTCCTCGAGCTTCTCCGGGTTTTCCTCGGCGAGGTCGGTGCTCTCCGAAAAATCCTCAGCGACGTTGTAGAGTTCCCACTTATCCTGGTCGAAAGGAAGCACGACGTTGACGTCCCACGGCATTCGGTTGGCGTGTAGTGTCACCGCCTTCCAGCCATCGACCCAAATCGCCCGGTTACCGAACATCTCGTAGTACTGTCGCTTCTTCGCATTCGGTGCATCCGCGTCGTCGAACGAGTAGTTCATCGCTACGCCGGTAAACGGCTGCTGCTTGACCCCATGGTAGCTTTCGGGCCGCTCGATCTTGGTCGCTTCCATGATGGTCGGGGCGATATCGCTGATGTGGTGATACTGGTTTCGGATCTCACCTTTGGCCTCAATGCCATTCGGCCAGTGCACGACGAGAGGATCGTGCTGGCCGCCACGGTGTTCGCTCTGCTTGAAGTAGCGAAACGGCGTGTTGCCCGCCATGGCCCACCCGGCGTGGTAGTGCGGGTAGGTATCCCACTGACCCCACCGGTCGAGATGCCGGATGTTGGCGTCGAACGGCGTTTGTAGCCCATTCAATACGTACGTCTCGTTGAACGTGCCAGCCAGTCCACCTTCACCGCTGGCCCCGTTGTCTGAGGTCACGAAGATCAGCGTGTTGTCGAGCTCTCCGATGCGTTCGAGGGCCTCCACCACACGGCCGATCTGCGCGTCGCAAAACTCGAGCTGCGCCGCAAAGACTTCCATTTGACGCGCGTAGAGCTTCTGCTCCTTCGCCGAGAGAGAGTCCCACGCTGGGATCTCGGCGATGCGATCGGTCATGAGGGTATTCTCCGGGACGATGCCGAGCTCCTTTTGGTTCGCGAGGATCTCCTCACGGGCCACGTCCCAGCCCTTGTCGAACTTGCCCTTGTATTTGTTGAGATAGTCGTCGGGCGCGTGGTGCGGCGAGTGCATCGAACCCGAGGCCCAAAGCATCATGAAGGGCAGGTCGGGCTGGATAGATTTGTGTCCCGTGATCCAATCGATCGCCCGGTTCGCGAGGTCTTTATCGAGGTGTTCCGTCTTGCGATACGGCTCCGGGTGATGGTCGTCCCACATCACCGGGATGAACTGATGGACGTCCGCCGCCATGAAGGTGTACGCGTGCGCAAAGCCCTCGTCGCTCGGCCAGCGATCGAAAGGCCCCACTTGCGAGACCTCATAGAGCGGCGTGTGGTCCCACTTGCCAAGCGCGTAGTTCACGTAGCCTTGCTGTTCGAGGTAATTCGCCACCGACTTCGCAGACGGCGGAACCATCGCGTTGTAGCCAGGGAAGCCCATGGCCGTCAGCGCATGGCTTCCAAGGCCGATCGCGTGAGGGTTGCGCCCTGCCATCAGCGTTGCGCGACTCGGTGAGCAGAGCGCCGTCGTGTGGAAGTTGTTGTAACGGACGCCGCCCTCGGCGAGCCGATCGATGTTGGGCGTTTCAATCAAACCCCCGAACGACCCGATCTGGGCAAAGCCGGTGTCGTCGAGCAAGAAGATGATGACGTTGGGCGCACCTTCCGGCGGCGTGACAGGCGTCGGCCACCACTCCTCGGAGTCGGCGTAGCTCCTTGCGATCTTGCCCTTGAACTCGGTCTCGCCTTCAGGAGGAGGCGCCTCGGCGGCGTCCACCGCTGCGTCAACTTGGGGTGGGCTCGCGGCCTCTTTCTGGCAGGCAGGCAGCACCATGCTTGCCATTGCGGCGAGACAGAGTGCAAGCACATAGGTCCGTCGAGAGTTCGATCGCGGCATTGGGGTCTTTGTGAAGAGTGGCATCGCGCGAGCCTCCACCAGCACGCCTGCACTGTCAACGGCGTCAGCTCTCCTTGGAGGGACACGCTCCCCCGCAAATACCCAGCTCATCACCCACATCGCGAAAACCACCGCGCCACCTCAAAAACACAGGAAAAACAACAGGCCCCGCAGCCTGTTCATGCAACGTCGACGTTGAGATGCTGATCTGTCGTGCTCGCCTCTCGACGTTATCGACCCGATCATGATAATCACCGCTATTTGGGAGCGTCATGACCCCTCGTGGTGTTACCGTCGTCGACCCACATGAAGACCTCCACCACATCCGCCGTCCTGCCGTGCACACCCGAGACATTCTGGGCTGCCTTTCTGGACGAGTCGTATCTCAGCGCGCTCTACCTCGAGGAGCTCGAGTACCGGGCGTTTGCTGTCATCGAGATTGGCGAGACGTCGCGCAAGCTGCGCATCGTGCCGAAGATGAAGCTCCCCGCT
>CAXMND010000071.1:0-5477 GCA_964194675.1 uncultured Coxiellaceae bacterium
CGAGACCGAGGTGGCCGAGCACGAGTGACCACGCCAGAACGCCAGCCCACCACTGAAGCCGTCGACAGCCTTCCGACCGGTACGGCCCTGGCCCTTCGGGCGCTTCACGGCGGAGCGTGGCCCAACCGCGTACGTAGGCCAACAGAAACGCGATGACCACGGCGGTGCATGCCGCTTGGGAGAGCCAACTCACTGGCGACGCCGCGGCAAACGCGCTCGCCCCTTGGAGCGCCGGCCAGAGGTGCGCCAGCTCGAACGCGAAAAGCACCGTGATCGGCCAAACCGTCAATGCGAGATGACTTCGATGCCGAGGCACGGACACTACCTAACGCTCCGATCTTCGTGCGGTCAATTTACTTTTGGAGGGCGGTCGCGACGCTGCCGCCGTTCGAACGTCGCCTGAGGCCAAGAAGGGTGAGTGGCTCATCCGAGAGGCTCAAGCGAATCTGCTGGCCAATGGAGACGGAGTGCACCTTCTGAGTCCCGTCGAGAAAGATCCGTCCCTTGGTCATCCGACTCGTGATCTTGAGATCGTCCCCCCGACCCAGTAGTCCTTTCACGAGATGATACTTGTTGTCGACGCCGCGATAGGGCTCACGAACCACGAACTGGATCTTTTGCGACCCGCTGGCAAGCACTTTTCCGCCGGCCGACCGAATGGCGGCCGTCGAGCCGGCGGCGGGGCCTACCCAAACGCCGCTCGACATCTGCCGCTCCTGGTCGCCGCCATACTCAAGCACGTACCGCGAGGTCGCAGCGGGGCTCTCATGACAATAGAGCGCGTCGTTGAGAACGCGGGTCGAAATGATCCGGTCGTCCAGCTCTACCCGCATCCGGTGAAGCCGATGTGATTTCAGGCGCCCTGCCAAGGCCGCCGCGAGCACCTCATCAACATCGTGGCCGTCGCCTGAGCAGAAGTAGCCGACGCTGGTATCTGGTGCGCTGTTGATCGCAAGCATCGGCGTACCGGCTCCCGCGAGGTGCGACGCCCAGAGCAGGGTTCCGTCTCCCCCGAGGGTTACGATCAGATCCCACGGCTCCTCAGGCATCGGCTCGGGGCGGTATCGAAGGACCGCTCGCGCTCCGAGGTCGCGAAGTGCTTCTTTGGCTCGCCGGAGGGTTTCTTGGTGGACCTCATGCTCGTGGAGAAGGCCGGCAACCGAGATATCGCCGTTTTCGATGAGCTCCTGGAACCGCTCCTGGTCGCGCCCCGCGTACCTTTGGTACGTGCTCTTCTTGTATACGACGAGGACTCGGGGACGCATTCGTTGCTCTCGGCCGCGTACGCGGGTGTCAGCGCCTAGCTTGCGGGAATCTTCTTGGCGTCCGCCAGGAACCGCTCGAGCCCGATATCCGTGAGCGGATGTTTCAGGAGTTGGTGGATGACCTTGTGCGGAAGGGTCGCGACGTGAGCGCCAATCAGAGAAGCCTGAACTACATGCACCGGGTGGCGGATGCTCGCAGCCAAGACCTGTGTCTCAAGGCCGTAGTTTTGATAGATGGTGACCAGCTGCTCGACGATTTCCATCCCGTTGCCGCCGATGTCGTCGATCCGACCGATGAATGGGCTGACATACGCTGCGCCGGCCTTCGCGGCCAAGAGCCCTTGGGTCGGGCTGAAGCAGAGAGTCACGTTCGTGCGGATGCCTTCGCCGGTGAGAGTGCGCACCGCTTTGAGCCCCTCGGCGATCAACGGGACCTTGACGACGATGTTCTCGTGCATCTTGGCGAGCTGGCGCGCTTCGCCGAGGATCCCATCGTAGTCGGTCGAGACGACTTCTGCACTTATGGGCCCATCGACCACCTCACAGATATCGACGAGCACGTCCTTGAAGGGCCGCCCTGTTTTCGCCACGAGGGATGGATTCGTCGTCACCCCGTCGACGACGCCCATGGCGGCGGCGTCGCGAATCTCCTCGATGTCTGCCGAGTCGATGAAAATCTGCATGGCTCCAAGTAAAGGGCGGCGGGCAGGCGCGGTCAAGCGGAGCGTCGGCTGGCCGACAAACCACGCAATCACTGGGCGGTTTCGACCTCGAACTCGATCTCGCCGGGCATCTCCGGCCGCGCGTCCGGCGGCGGCGCTTGACTACAGACCACCAGGGTCGCGATGACCGCCGCGATGAGCCACAATACGATCCCCGAAGGGGTCCACTTGGTGTTGATACCCATGACTCGGTCCCGTCCGGTTCTTTTGCATGGGTTTGAAGATCGGGCAACGGAGGTCGTCCAACGACTATGCCTAGATTCCTCATCATTTTCGTCCTGTTGACTGCGTGGAGCGCCGCAGCGTTCGCCGAGAACCGAACTGAACGAGTCGACGCCTCGCGGGCGCGACTAGGGACGTTGAACGAGCGAGAAAGGGAGCTGCTCGCGCCGCACCTCGACAGGGGCCCCGTGCTTCTCACTGAGTTTCAGAACCGGCAGACCGACCTCCCCGCGGTGATCTACGCCGCGCGCGTCGAGGCACCCGCAAGGACGGTTGCTAGCGTGATCGCCCATCCGCAAGAGTATCCGAGCTTCATGCAGGCGTTGGAATCGGTGAGTGTCAAGTCGGTGCACGGTCAGATGATGGCATTCGATTGGACCTGGGGTGTGACTTTGTTCTCGCTGACCGGTCACAACGTGCTGACCGCGTTTCCTGGTGACCCGAAACGAGGATACCGCTACGAGATTCGCACTACGGGCGGCGAGCTCGGCATTGGCCGAGTGGTCTGGCGTATCTACCCAGATGGCCCAAAGCGATCACTGGTGGTGTTCTCCTCGCGTCTCGATATGCGCAACGCGAACTACATCACTCGTCAGTTGGCATCCGAAGGAAACGCGGTGAACCGAACGATCAACGTCGCCATCGCCGCGGTAACTCTACTCGATGTCAAAGCCGAAGCGGAACGACGCGCGGGGACGTACAGCACGAAGAAGCCGAAACCGCGGCCGCTCACGCGACCTGACGTCGACATGCGCGCCCTCGTGAATCTGCTTCGCAGAGGCGATCTGGTGTTGATGGATCTCGATGGCGACACCCTCCAGCGGGTGGCCGTCGTGGGGCGCGCAGGCACGAGCATCGGTCGCATCCGGCGTGTGATGCTGGATCCCGAAGAATTTGGTCAATCGATTCTCCACGGAAGCTGCGCCGAGGTCGTCGAACGCAGTGACGAAGGTCTTCGTTTCGAGTGGGAGATTCCGATTCCGCTGCTTTACGTCGGCGGCGAAATGATCCTGCGGCCTAGCTCGACCGTCATCGCCGTCGATGGCATTTCGGGCACTCTATCGGAGGGGCGATGGCGCTTCGATACGTATCGTTATCCGAGTGGTGAGGCGGGCGTTATCGGCTGGGCAAGCTTCGACCCGGCGGATTCTCCAAAACTCATCCGAAAGCTGATCGCCGGCAACACACAGTTCTCCCATGGATTCGTGGCGGCAACCCAGCTGGCCGTGATGCGGTCGCTGCGAGGGCGGGCACGCCAACTGCGGCGTTAACCGCCGCCCGCGCCGCCCGACCCACCGGCGCCGCCGACACCTCCGTCGCTCCCAGCGTTTTCCCCAGCATCCGTGCCGGCATCGACCAACAGGGATCGATCGAAGTCCACGACCAGCTGGCAACCCGTCGCAACAACCCACACCACGAAGGCGAACAGAAGCAAGCTCCGCACGGATGACCGATCAGAATCGGAACGTTGCCATCGCACGCGGCCCTCGTGTTTCGAAGCCTAGACGGGCCGTGGCCCGTTCACGCCTCTTTTTCTTGTTTTTGGTCGTCAGAAACACCGTCAACGCGGTGATCGCGGAAAGCGCAGCAATGCCGAAGGACACGTCCGCGAACAATGCCAGCCTCTCGCCCTTGTCGGCCGTCTCGAGGTTCGGGTTGTTGCGGTAATCCTGTTCTTGCTTGAGCGCGGTAAACCCTAGGATCGTTCCCGTCAGGAGAGATGCCGCGGCTACACCAGATAGAGCCCATACGGCTCGTCGCGCAGTGAGCTCTTCCTGCTCGAAGTCGTCCGGCTCAGCCTCCCCGACCACCACCTCGCTCGGTGTGGCCGCGGTAAAGACGAGCTCCTTCCGCTCGCCATAGCCAACTTGAATGTTTTGCTCGCCGACCTGGTGTCCATCGCCAACGACGATCAGCGTGTGGGCTCCGGGTTCGAGCTCGATCTCCGCCGGCGTTTTCTTGTCGATGGGCTTGCCGTCGACGAGGATCGCGTAGCCCTCTTCCTCGGACCGCACGACGACGGTAGCTGGGGTTTCTAGGAGCGTTGCAATTCGTGCCTCCACCGAAAGCCTGTCCGGCGCATCGGGTCGCTCGATCAGATACCGTTCGAGCATGGTGACGGTCCCAGGTTCGTCCCCACGGCGTTGACGGGTGTCGGCGATGGCGATCAAGAGCGCCGGGTTGGGGTCCAACGCATTTGAGCTCATCCACGCACGCTCGGCGCTCTCGTAGCGCTTCGCCTCGAACAAGCGAACGCCGAGCTCGTATGCCTCGGGCGCTGTGATCGTCGGGCTTTCGAGAAGCGTGGTCAGCTCGTCGTCCGACGGCAGTGAGCTGGCCTCGGCCGGCTCCGTCGGTGCCTGCGCTCGCGCCGCTCCAGCAAGACAAAGGATCACCGCCGCCAGCGCGAAGGACTTCATGAGGTCGATCCGCCTCCGCTGCCGGCATCGCCGCCCATGCCGGCCTGACCACCCGAGCCACCAGCACCGCCAACACCACCGGCACCGCCCATGCCGCCTTCGCCACCAGCTCCGCCGGTACCACCAATGCCACCCGTACCCCCGGTACCACCGGTGCCTCGCATGTCGTCGCATTCCTGTACGGTCTGGCACGAGCCTTGGGTGAACGAGCTCCCGATGTGGCAGCAGATCAACGGGTCGTCGCACTCGTCGTTTTGAAAGCAGGTCGTGCCGACTCCTCCCACACAGCCCCCCAAGAACAAGCCACTCAACGGCAAGAGACAGATCAAGGCAAAACCAAGGCGGGATGAAACGATATGGCGCATGAGCGCGGCGAGCATAGCTCAGAGGTCCATCGGGGGCCATGGTTCCGGCTCGATCGAAGGTCCGCCCCCGCTACACTCCGGCCCGCATGTCAGAAGGCGAAAATCAGAACCAGCACCCCCGCGCTGGTCGGTGCGCGATCGTGGGCCGTCCGAACGTCGGAAAGTCCACGCTTCTCAACTCGCTTCTTGGTCAGAAGCTCGTGATCGCGACGCCGCGACCAGGCACCACCCGATCGTGTGTCCTCGGCGTGTATGCGACCGACGACCCGCCAACCCAGATCGCATTCGTCGACACGCCAGGCTTGGAGAGGCCCAAGGGTGCACTCGGTCGTGTGCTCGGCGACAGCGCGAGGCGGGGTTTGACCAATTCCGACGTGGTGGTGCTGGTCACCGAGGCCCCCAAAGCTACGGGCACCGCCGAGATCGACGACAAGGATCGCATGGTGCTGCAAACGCTTGAAACCTCCAGGACCCCGGTGATCC
>CAXMND010000072.1:0-5397 GCA_964194675.1 uncultured Coxiellaceae bacterium
GCGTAGATCGACAACCCGTTGAATACGCTTCTGTTTTCGTCCGCTTTGTGGCATCACCGTCTTTCCCAAAGAGCGAGGTAGGTCATGGTAAAGGGCATGTTGTCGTGTACGGTTGTATTCGTGCTCGTGTTCGCTGGTGTCGGGTGCAGCAAGAGCAAGATCACGAAGGGCGCCGAGATCGGAGGGGCCGACAAGGGCTGTTACCACTACAGCACCAAGGACAAGAGTTTCGAGTACACGAGTCAGCAAGCGACGGTAGAAACCAAATGGTACGAAGAGTGGACCTCCAAACACGGCGAGACTCTTCCAGAGCCGCTTCCACCACCTGACCACTGGATGCATCCGAAACTTTCGAGTCGCTACGTGTCGACGATGCACGAGAACAGCTTCGCCACCGACGTGAGCAAAGAGCCAGGTCCGATACCGAACGAGGCACGCGTCGAGTACTTCCACGTCCTCGAGAAGGGGACGAAGCTTTCGGGGATGGCGCCGTTCTTCACCTTCATCGATGACAACACCGTCATCACGATTTCGTTTGGTCGGGACTCGGCGATGCTCGTCATCATCGACATCACGGGCGAGGCGCGCGTGCTCGACTATGTCGCCCTTCCAGGGCGCGGCAGCAAGGCGCTCGAGCTCGCGAAGAAATCGGCGCGCATGGCGATGTTTCGGGATACGTCCGGCGGGGCGTATTCATACTTGGACGCCAAGGGCAGAATGTTCGTTCCAGGTGCCGACAATACGATCATCATGATCCCCATTCGCGACCACCGGATCATACGCGAAGAGATGGTCTTGTTGGATCTCAGCCGCGAAATTGAACAGGGCAGCTGGGTCGAAGACGCGATGGATCATCCCGAAAACCACCTCACCGCGATCATGCCAGACCCCGAGGGTAATATCTGGTTCACGTCGAAGTTTGGGGTCGTGGGGATGCTTCGGGTCGACGAGGGGTCGGGCAAATGCCCGCTGGTCTACACGACCTCGATCGTGCGATTCGCGCTCGCGGACAAGATTCAGCACCTCTACCCTGACGGGATGCCCCCCGGGGCCGAGGAATTACTCGCCAAGGTCGAACGGTACGACGAGGAAGGGACCCTCGTCGAACACCTCGGCGACCTACGTCGAGAGGCGCTAGAAATCTTCGACATCATTGAGGGTGAGCCGTTCGAGCAGATCCAGAACTCCTTCACGGTTGGTCCTGACGGCATTTACATGGTGACCAACGTGGGTCTCTACAAGCTCCGCTTCAACGAGCAGACGCGGCACATCGAGCTCGACCCGGCCTGGAAGCCGACGTACGCCAAAGGTAACCTCTTCTACGACAACGATCGCAAGATCAAGCCAGGCCATCTCAATAATGGGAGTGGGACAACGCCGACCTTGATCGAAGATAGGTTCGTCGCGATCGTCGATAACGCGCCGGGGCAGGTTAACTTGAACGTTTTTCGTCAGAAGGACGGCACACTGGTCAGCAAACTGCCCCTCTTCGAGGAAGACGCCGGCGCGGTCGAGAACTCGGTCGTGGCCTATGAAAACCACCTGATCGTCGGCAACACGCATGGGTACGTCGACCCGTTCGTCGAAAACGAGACGGCCGGTGGGATCATGCGTTTCGATTACGACGAAGCCACGGACCAATATGTGCATCGCAAGGGCTGGCCGGCCGTCGGACACTTCGACGGCAAGACGGCGACACCCAAGCTCTCCACTGCGAATGGGCTCTTTTATGTCTATCACCGCGATATCGTGGACGAGGGTCACAATGATTGGCAGCTCACTGCGGTCGACTTTCACACCGGTTGGCGGGTCTTTAGCATCAAGGGTTTCTTCGAGGGGGACGATTTCGACGACAACGTTTCCGGGATCGTGAGGAAGAAGACGCTCGGCAAAGACGACTACGGCAAGAAGGTCTTCAACAACATCTGGGCCACCTTTTCCTTTGGACCGCAGAACAGTATTTTCATTGGGACGTATCGCGGGTTTGTCAGGTTTTCGTCGGCGCCGACGTTAGGGACAGCGACAGGCGCAGCGACAGCGTCAGAGACAGCGGCAGCGTCGGAGTGAGGGCCTGCGACTTGTGGTAGGGTTGCGGTCATGTTTCCGGCGCATAGGCCACTGGCGGAAGACTTTGATCGGACTGAGGTCACGATCGATGGAGTGACGCGTCCCGTTTGGAGGAGCGGCGAAGGCCCGGGGGTCGTCATCATTCACGAGGTGCCCGGTATTACGCCTCCTGTGGCTCGCTTTGCCCGCATCGTACGCGACCGCGGCTTCACCGTGGTCCTGCCGGAGTTGTTCGGTGAGGTCGATAAGGCGAGGTCGGGCCCCTACCAATGGGCGTCAGTGCTTCGGTGCTGCGTTTCTCGCGAGTTCCTTGTCCTGGCGACCGGGGCTTCGAGCCCGATCTGCGATTGGCTTCGGGTCTTGTGTCGACAGGTTCACGAGGAGCTCGGAGGGCCTGGCGTGGGCGCGCTCGGCATGTGCATGACAGGCAACTTCGCGCTTGCGTTGATGGTCGACCCGGCCATCAAGGCCCCGGTATTGTCCCAGCCCTCGTTGCCTTTTCCATTTGGAAAGGCCCGAAGTGCAGCGGTTCACGTCTCCGCGGAGGAGCTCTCGGTCATCAAGAAGCGGGTTCGTGAAGAAGGCGTGAGCGTGTTGGGCCTGCGATTCACCGAAGACCCTGTCTGTCCACCGGCGCGCTTCGATACGCTTCGCCGAGAGCTCGGGGACGGTTTCGAAGCCATCGAGATCGACTCGAGCCCGAACAATCCGTGGGGACTCAAGCGCGCGGCGCACAGCGTCTTGACCGAAGAGCTGGTCGACGACGACGGCCATCCCACCAAAAAAGCTCTCGACCGTGTGCTCGGCTTCTTCGAGGAGCGGTTGAAGCCCAGCACCTGAAGGGGGTAGCGGGTATCAGTAGTCGCGCAGCACCGATTGCTTGACCTTCTGCCGCGCTATTGGAAGCGAGATCTTGTCGACCAAACCACCTCGGAAGTGCGCGCGGTAGCGTTCGACGGAGCGATCGATCTCCTCGCGCAGATACAGCTTCCCTTGGGCGACCACCGCTGCCAGGGTGCCAAGAGCCTCTAGACTCTGTGTCGGGTCTTCTTGAAAAACCAACAAGTCTGCCGGTGCACCGTCGGTGAGTCGTCCGAGGTCAGGCATGAGAGTTTCGCCCTGCTTCCACGTCGCCATCGCCCAGACCTCCTCCAAAGGAATGCCCGCCCGCACGAAGAGCCTCATTTCTTCCTGGAAACCAGCACCGGGGACGACGAATGGCTGCTGCGTATCGGTCCCGAGCTGAAGCTTTGCCCCCGCACGATGAAGCCGGCCGACCAGATCGAGCTTCTTCGACAACGCCTCTTCGAGGCTCGGCAAGAAATCGCCGATCTCACGCCAGAAAGGAATCCCCGACACTGGGTTCCAAATGACGTCGGAGTAAATCCGTGGCAGCAAGAGAACGGCCGGGTCGTTTTTTGCTGCTTCGTAGTCACGATAGAGCAGCAAGCGGTGTGAGGACACGAGCGTGGGTGTGTTGATGATCCCGTGGTCGAGTGTCGTTTGAACGATGGCTTCGAGGCGCGCGTCATCGACGTCTTGCCAATCCGCGGTGCGGTTGAGCACGTGATCCCTTCTTAGGCTCTCGGCTGGCGGTACGCCGAAGAAATGCTGAACATCGGGGACTAGGGCTTCTTCATACGAAAGTTGCGAGGGCACGTGACCGATGACGTGCAAACCGTGGCGTTGAGCCGCGGCTTTGAGTGCCACGATTTTCTCGACCGACAAGTCTTCGTACGCCTTGATGCAGCTGTGCCCCGCCTGCGCGATCTTGCTCGCAATGTGTTCGGCATCTCCGGGCTCGTCGACGATTTCGGTGTTCGGCCATCGGCGTGGCTCAGCCCCCGCAACGAACGGCCCACAGCTCACGACGCGCGGTCCCGGGAACTCGCCATCTTCGATCGCCTGTCGCGCCGCAGGGACCGCGGTGCCGTCCGGGTCGCCCGCGTCGCGAATCGTCGTGACCCCGTGCGCCAAGAACAGCAAGGAGTAGTAGCCGCTCAGCTTGAGCGGCGTATCGGGTGGAAGATGTGCGTGCATGTCCACCAGCCCCGGGAGGACATAGGTGTGGCTCAGCTCTGGGATTGCCACGGCGCCATCGATTCTATCGGAGCCCCGTTGAATGCCACCATTGACCACCCGCAGCGTTACTTTGGTATCGCGACTCAGGGTTGGCTCGATGACCGTGACGTCGGTGAGGACGAAGTCGTCGGCGGCGGCCCTGGCAGACTTGGGCGGCTGGAGCTGGATGAATACCCATCCCCCAATGAGAGCTAGAACGAACGCGAGACCGATTGCGATTCTCCGCATGAGACCTCGATACTCTCACGGCTCGGCGATCCTAGGAACCGCTCATGAAAGAGGTTAAGCTCTCGCTCTATGCCGGGCGCTCCCTCCATGCAGTGGCGAGTCGTCGAGTTCGTTCAAGAGCTGCGCGGCCTGGGTTTGCCGATCGGAGTCGACCAGGGAGTGAGCTTCGGCGAGTCGTTCACTTGGATACAGCCTCTGAGCCGCGAAGAGGTGTACAACGCCGCGCGCGCGACGCTGGTCAACCGGCACGAGTACCTCGAAGTGTTCGACCGTGCGTTCGCTCGGTACTGGGAGCGGAAACGCGATCTGTCGGAACCGCAAAAGGTGCCACAGGCCCCACGGCATCACCCCGAAGACTTTCAGCGCGCGAGCCTGGTGTCGTTCATGGCCGAGAAAGCCACACGTCAAAATAAAGAGATCGAGGTCACCGATCGAACCGAAACCGCTACCGGGGTCGAGTGGCTTCAGCGCAAAGATTTTTCGAAGCTCACCGAGGACGAGCTCCGCGCGCTCCGTCAAGCGATGGCGGGGATCCGTTGGAATTTCAGCCAACGCCGAACGCACCGTCTTACCAAGAGTGAGCGCGGGCGCTTGCTCGACCACCGCGAAGCTCTCCGGCGGGCGGCAAGGCTAGGAGGCACCATCGTCGAGCTTCCACGGAGGGTCCGGAAGGAGAAGACGCGACCCCTCGTGTTGATCGCCGACATCAGCGGCTCGATGGAGCTCTACAGTCGGATCGTGCTGCAGTTCTTTCATGGCCTCAGCCAACAGCTCGACGACACCGAAGCGTTCGTATTTGGCACTCGCCTGACCCGTGTCACAGATGCGTTTCGGCTCAGCAAGATGGACGCCGCCCTCGATGAGGTGTCCAAGCAGGTACTCGACTTTTCGGGGGGCACTCGGATAGCCGAGAGCCTGCATACGTTCCGGCGTTTGTGGGGGCCCAAAGTGCTTCGCCGGGGAGCCGTCGTCATTGTGATTTCGGACGGCTGCGAGACCGGTGACATCGAGCACTTGAGG
>CAXMND010000073.1:0-12764 GCA_964194675.1 uncultured Coxiellaceae bacterium
TTACGTAGGGGAACGCTGAACGCTGGCACTGACCCCGGCGCTGGGCTAGCAACAACCCCCGTGTCCGACCTCGACGATCTCCTCGCCACCGACGGCCTCGTCCTGTGGCTCACCGGCGCCGGGATCTCGGCTGAGAGCGGCATCCCGACGTTTCGCGGCGAAGAGGGGTACTGGCGGGTCGGGTCTCGCAACTACCAGCCGCAGGAGATGGCGACTCAGCGGGCGTTTCGGCAAATGCCGGACGAAGTATGGGCCTGGTACCTCTACCGACGAGGGGTCTGCCGCCTGGCCGAGCCCAACCTTGCGCACCGGGCACTGGCAACGGCTGAGGAGCGGTCCGGCGATCGTTTTCTTCTCGTCACGCAGAACGTCGATGGGCTGCACCTTCGCGCGGGGAACACGCTCGACCGAACCTACCAGATCCACGGCAACATCGACTTCATGCGCTGTGCACGCGAATGCCTTCCCGCACCCGTGCCTCTTCCCGATGCGATCGACATCTTCTGGGAACGAGGCCGGCCCCTCACCGAGCCGGAGCGTGATGCGCTTCGGTGCCCGTCCTGTGGTAGCCCGGCTCGCCCACACGTCCTTTGGTTCGATGAGAGCTATGACGAAGAGAACTTTCGCTTTCAGAGCTCTCTCGAAGGGGCCGAGCTCGCTTCTCTGGTGATCATCGTCGGAACGACCGGCGCGACCTCCCTTCCCATGCACATTGGAAACCTTGCCGCCGGGCAAGGTACCCCGATGGTGGTCATCAATCCGGAGCCCAACCCGTTCAGTGAACTGGTCGACCGATCCGGCAATGGTGTCTTCCTCGAAGGAACCGCGGGCAACTGGGTTCCACGAATCACCGAGGCGCTCTCACGATCTTGAGGGGCCTTGCCTTGGCCGGGCTTCAGCGATACTTACGGCTTTATGCGTGGTCTATCGGTCTCGGTGTGGTGTCTAGGCTTCGGTTTGTGTTTGGGCTTCGCGGCCTCGTGCGCGAAGGAAAGTGAGCCCGCCCGCTATCCCGACAAGCCAGGCGGCGAATGCAGCCGAACCCCTGGGAACACCTGCGACGAAGGATCGGTCTGCCACTATGCTCCAGGCGCGGCTTGCGGCGAGTCGGGGGCGAAGGGTGTCTGTTTTCCCATGCCTACCACGTGCACCAGGGACTACAGCCCGATATGCGGTTGCGACGGGCGGACATACGTGAACATCTGCGTGGCGCACTCGCATGCGGTGTCCCCTCGAAATAGCGGCGCATGCCCGAACTTCGCACCGGCAGGTCCAGTCACCTGCGGTGTGGGCGGCGCTGTCGCCCAATGCGCGCGGGCGTCGTTCTGCAAGTACAGCGAAGCACAGTACTGCGGCGAGGTAGGAGCGGCAGGTGAGTGTGTGGAACGACCCACCGTATGCACGAAGGAATGGGCGCCCGTGTGCGGCTGCGATGCTCGGAACTACAGCAACGACTGCGTGGCGCACTCCCACAGTGTCTCGATCCGACACCGGGGCCTTTGCGAAGACGCCGCGGAGGCAGCAGCCGGCGCCGTCGGAGCAGCCTGCGGTACCCCCAGAACCACACGCTGCGCAACCGGCCTCTATTGCAGCTACTCACGGGCCGCAAGCTGCGGCACGAAGAACAAGCCGGGAAAATGCAAAGCCCGCCCACAAGCCTGCACGAGCGACTACCGCCCCGTGTGCGGTTGCGACGGAAAGACATACTCCAACGCGTGCTCCGCAAGCGCCGCGGGCGTCGCGGTGAAGCAGAAAAGCGCCTGCACCCCGTAACGGCACTTCGCTGACGCTGGCACTGGCGCTGGCGCTGGCGCTGGCACTGGCACTGGCACTGGCACTGGCACTGGCACTGAGGATGTCCCTGCATCAAGCTCCGTCAATGCCTGTCCGGCCGCTTGATCTCGCCCTGCGGACGCAGATAACCACCAATCTCGCTGGGCACGATCGCGCAGTGCATCGAGATTCGTCCCTGACCCACGCTGCCGTGGCTGTGGCACTCGTCGTCGGCGAGGCCTATGAAGCCTCTTTCGTGATTACGCGACGCTCGAGTAACCTACGCAATCACAGTGGGCAGTGGGCGCTTCCGGGTGGGCGTCTCGACGACGGTGAGACCGCCACCGCGGCCGCCCTTCGGGAGCTCAGCGAGGAGGTAGGGCTCCATTGCGCACCGGATCAAGTGTTGGGACTGCTCGACGACTACCCCACTCGCTCTGGTTTCCTGATCACTCCGGTGGTCGTTTGGGCTGGCGCCGATGCGATGCTGACGCCGAACCCGCACGAAGTCGCCGAAGCTCATCGAGTGCCCTTGATCGACCTGGACGTGCCCGGCGTGCCCCGGCTTTTCGACATTCCGGAGAGCGACCGACCTGTGATTTCGGTTCCCTTGATGGGAGACTTCATCTTTGCGCCGACAGCCGCGGTTCTCTTCCAACTCCGAGAGGTGGCGCTCTACGGACGGGCCACACGGGTGGCACAGTACGACCAGCCGGTGTTCGCCTGGCGTTGATTCTATCAGCGTCTCATCGACGCCGGCAAACCCGCCAAGGTCGCCCTCACCGGCCCTAAACCTCGGCTGCCCCGGCACCGGTCATGGCCGGTGTAGCACTGGCGCTAACCCTCGACGTGGTTGGGATCCGCCCTACATACTTCCGGCCGCCGCATGCTCAGCTTCGACAATAGCTTCGTCCGGGACTTGCCCCCCGATCCCGATGAGACCAACCAGCGCCGCCAAGTTCATAACGCGTGTTTTTCGCACGTGGCACCGACGCCCGTCAGCGCGCCGAAACTGATCGCGTACTCGCGAGAGGTTGCGGATCTGTTGGACCTTTCGGTGGACGATGTCGGTGAGAAGGAGCTCGCCGAAGTGTTTGCGGGCAACAAGGCGTGGCCTGGGATGGACGCCTACGCGGCTTGCTACGGCGGCCATCAGTTCGGGAGCTGGGCAGGCCAACTCGGCGACGGGCGCGCCATTGGGCTTGGCGAAGTGGTAAACGGACGTGGCGAGCGCTGGGAGCTTCAACTCAAAGGCGCCGGCCTCACCCCCTACTCCCGAACGGCCGACGGTCGTGCCGTCCTGCGATCGTCGATTCGAGAGTTCCTGTGTAGCGAGGCCATGCATCATCTTGGGGTGCCGACGACGCGCGCGCTGAGCCTCGTCACCACCGGAGACCAGGTCGTTCGCGATATGTTCTACGACGGCAATGCTCGTCCCGAGCCGGGCGCGATCGTGTGTCGAGTTTCTCCCTCCTTCATCCGTTTCGGGAACTTCGAGATTTTTGCGGCGCGTGGAGAGCTGGATGTGCTCAAGACCCTCGCGGACTACACGATCAAGGTGCACTTTCACGAGCTTGGGGAGCCCTCGCGAGACGTTTACCTGCAATGGCTGGCCGAAGTCGCTCGCCGAACCGCAGTCATGATCGCCGATTGGATGCGCGTGGGGTTCGTCCACGGGGTCATGAACACCGACAATATGTCGATCCTCGGTCTCACTATCGACTACGGCCCGTACGGATGGCTCGACGACTACGACCCGGGGTGGACGCCCAACACGACGGACGCCAACGGTCGGCGTTACCGATACGGCCACCAACCGAACATCGCGATGTGGAACCTCGTACGTTTCGCAAACGCGATTTACTCGTTGGTCGGGGAGACCGAGCCGGTCGAAACTGCGCTCAAGGCGTATCCGGAAACTTTCGAAAAAACGTATCGCGAGATGATGGCAAGCAAGCTCGGACTGGACTCGTTCCGCCGCGAAGAGGACGATGGGTTGCTCGCTGAGCTCTTCGAGGTGCTTCAAGTCGCCGAGACCGACATGACGATCTTCTACCGTCAACTCGCGACCATCGACCCTGCGGTAGTCGGCGCAAAAACCGATGATGAGCGCATCGCACCGCTCCTCGATGCTTACTACGTGCCGGAGCAGCTCGATGTGGAGGTCACGAAACGCATCGGTGGCTGGCTTGGCGCGTACGCCCAACGGTTGCTGACCGATGATCTCCCAGCAACCGAAAGGCACACGAAGATGAACGCGGCAAATCCAAAGTACGTGCTGCGCAACTACCTAGCGCAGCTGGCAATCGACAAAGCGGAGGCCGGGGATACCACTATGGTCAATGAGCTGCTGGACGTGATGCGACTTCCCTACGACGAACAGCCGGAGCGAGAAGAATACGCGGCAAAACGGCCGGATTGGGCCCGAACGCGCCCCGGGTGCTCGGCTCTTTCGTGTAGTTCGTAGGTCTGGTAGGCTCGCGCGCTCATGTCAGTAGTCATCACCGCGCTGATTGTGTTCGTCATCGTCTTCCACGTCTGGGCGATGGTCCTCGAGATGTTCTTGTGGACGAAGCCCCTTGGCCGAAAAACCTTCGGGCTCTCGAAGGAACACGCCGAGATCTCGAAGACGCTCGCTGCAAACCAGGGCCTCTACAACGGCTTCCTCGCCGCCGGGCTCGTGTTGAGCTTCTTCGTTGCCAACCCGGACACGGCGCTCACGCTACAGGTGTTCTTCCTGGCTAGCGTATCCCTGGCGGGGCTCTACGGGGGAATCACCGCCAAGATGTCGATCCTGCTCATGCAGGGCGTTCCGGCGATGATAGCCCTGGCGCTGATCCTGCTCGCCTGACGCTGGCGCTGACGCTGGCACTGGCACTGGCACTGACGCTGGCACTGGCACTGGCACTGGCACTGAAACATGCCCGATCTTCTGAGAAACGGACCCGAAGAGTCTCCCTATCGCCTCCTACTTGCCCACGGCGCGGGGGCTCCGATGGACACGCCTTTCATGAACGCGATCGCAGACGCGGTTGCCGAAGCCGGGATCTCCGTCGTGCGTTTCGAGTTCGAGTACATGGCCAGGCGGCGTGAGGATGGGAAACGACGGGGGCCCGATCGCGCACCGAAACTCATCGAGGGCTACCACGAAGTGCTCGAGCAGGTGGGAGACGCCGGGCACACGATCATCGGCGGGAAGTCCATGGGAGGGCGCATCGCTTCGATGATCGCAGACGGAGCAGGCGTCGCTGGGCTCGTGTGTCTCGGGTATCCGTTTCACCCTCCAGGGAAACCCGAACGACTCCGAACGGCGCACCTCGAGACGCTCCAAACCCCAATGTTGATCCTCCAGGGCACCAGAGACTCCTTCGGGACGCCCGAAGAAGTCGCCTCCTACACGCTGTCGCCATCGATCGAGGTCGTATGGATGAAGGACGGTGACCATTCGTTCAAACCGCGAAAGAAGAGCGGCCGAACGAAGGAGCAAAACCTAGTTGCGGCCGCCGAGGCAATCATCGCGTTCGCACAAAACTTGAGCTAGCCCGAGCGCTGGATCAGATGAACCACGTCTTCGAACGCGGTGTCGCAGGGCGGGCCTGTGGCATGTTGATATTGGACTACCTCCCCGGGCTTGACCGCGGCGATCGTCGAAGAAACGGTGCCGTAGATCGGTGTTCTCACGCAAATCGCTTGCAGGCGGCGCGCTAGCTCCTGATCGAAAATCGGATTGGGAGGCAAAAGTGGAACCTCGGAAGGGTCGGGGAGCGAGGTGTCCGACAGGATCCCCGCCAGCTCCTTCTTGAGGACTGCCCATGGTTGGGGCGCGAGCGAGAGAACCCGGGCACGCGCGCGGTCAGCCTTCGGAAACTCGGGGGACCCGAGGCGGTCATTGCAGAGCACGTGCACCCCGGCGGACAGGGGTTGGACCTCGACCCGATCGTTCGACCTCCGGCCATGGGCGACGGCGAGGTGCTCGCCATCTCCGAAGATCACATTGAAGTCGTTGTACAGACGAGGATCGGTTTGCTCGAGATACCCTCGCACCCCATCATGTGAACCGGTTCTGAGGGCCTCGAGCACGAGCTCTCCGCGCGATCGAAGCGAGTCGTCTGGAAAGTCGAAAGTACGCTGGTTAGTAAGACCGACGTAGAGACCTCCGTCGGTCATGCCGAACCACGTCCCGCCTTTGGTTTCATCGCGCCCTCCAACGACCAGGGGATCCGACGACAACACGACGGGAGACGAAGAGCGACGACTGTAGAACTCGTCTCGATTCGAGGCGATGATGGTCGAGCACCAATCGTCCATCTTGTGCCGCACGATGATGGTGCACATGGACTAGCCCTCCCGCATCGTCAGTCCCAGGCCGCGATCAAGGAATCGCTGCTGTCAGTAGCCAGGCTCCGAATACTCGTGGCCTCGGCGGCCAGACCTCGGTCCGTCGCCAGGTGATGCTTGAGGACGACGTTTCTGCCGAGAACACCAACCCGCTCGGTCCGCACGGTGACTTCCTCACCCGGCAATACCGAGTCGTGAAAAGTGACCTGCTCAGCAACGGGACGAAGCCACGTGGGTTCGATACCGGCCTCCACCATACGTCGACTCGTCGCTTCGTCACACCAGTCGATATAGGCAGGGTGATTGGCGTGAGCGAGCGGATCACCCCACGTCTGCCACATCTGAAATCGAAACACGGTTTCCGCCCCCGGAAGCGGATCGAACTTTGGCAATTTCACCGAAGGCTCCACATCGACCGCCGGAAACGCAGCCGCGGTCTCCTCGGCCCCTTGCTTGGGTTTGAATGTCTCGCTGTCGACGTGCACCCATTCCTGGGTGGCGGAAGCGACGAGCTCTCCCCCGGCGCGAACTCGGACCTCCCTCGTGGAAAGCGTGCGGCGCCGAAGGCGGGAAACCCAAGTAGTCGCATCGAGAACCTCCCCATAGGGCGTCTCGGCTTCGTGAAGCACCACCATCCGGTACACGATGAAGAAGACCCCCTCGACTCGAAAGCGTGCGGGAGGCCATCCCGAACGGATCGAGGCCAAGGTCGCCACATCCTGGCAGAGGCGCCATATGTCGCCAGCTCGAGGAACCTCCCGCGCGGTATAGGCGTTGCGGGGCAGCCTGAGGGGAAACTCCCAAACGGACTCCGTCACGCCTGTAGGAATAGCATCCCAAGGGGTTTGTGCGAGCCGGGTTGGCCTAGTGCTCCTGACCACCTGAAGCAGCCGTCTCCACTGCTTCTAAGAGGCTCTTGCTGTATACGCGACCGATCAACTGGGTTCGCGTCGTAGCCGCAGCGGCATCCCAAGCTGCTTGGTGCACACTGAGATCGACTTCGATGAAGCCCCTCTTCACGAGCGAACGATAGGCACGGTCGTCATCGCGTCGAACCATCGGTTGAAACGCCCGCGTCATCTTGACGGCCGAGTCTCGAAGGACTTGCTGTTGCCCTGGCGTTAGCGCGTCATACTTCTCCTTCTTGATCAGCATCGCTCCAACGATGATGCCAAAATTCTGCTTGGACACGTACTTGAGTTTGGTAAACCATTGGAGTGCTATCGCGGCAATTGCCGAAGAGGGCACCGTGTCGATCATGCGCGTTTGAAGGCCTGCGTAAACCTCGTTGAGTCCGAGACGCACGGGGTTCGCGCCAATGACCTTCAGAAAATGAGCGAAAATCGGCTCGTCTTTCCAAGCCCAGGGTCTAAGGGACTTGAGGTCGGAGGGCGCAGCAAACTCATGCGCCGAGAGGATGCGTATTTTCCCAGCGTCGGCCCAGACGATTAGCTCAAAACCGCTACGTTGGAACAGCTCGGTGAAACGACCGTCCAATGCTGTGCGAACCCGCGCCAGTTGATCGTAGTTCTGAATGACCCCGGGCGCTACCAAGACCAGTGCTGGTCGAACCAAAATCCCGAGACCCGTCGTTGTCAGCACTGCAGCATCCATCTGCCCCACTCGCATTTTGCGGATGAAATCCCGCTCGTCTCCTTGGCTGCCACCGGTGTAAAAGCGGATCTGGACCTTGTTGTCGGTCCCTTTCTTCACGCTTCGATTCCATGCGCGCAACAGGTCGTTGTACGGCGAGCCAGACGGGAGGAGGGTAGCAAACCGGATGGTCGTGATCTCATCGGCAAGCACCGGCCCCGGCGCCGACCCACGCACGAAGACAGCCAACGAGACCAAACAAATCGCGAGTATCGAATGACGCATCCTTGCCTTAACCTTAGCCCTCCACATCGCTAAAGTACAAATAGGCCAGGCGAAGATAGCGCTGCGCACGCCTACGAGCGATGACGTTTTGCAGCCGCGCTTCAGGAAGAACATCCCCGGCGGCGATCACTTCGTCCAAAAGCTCCTTGAACAGGGCGTAGTCGCCGATGGCGACCGCATAGTAGCGAGCCATGCTGACCTGCACGATCAGCGATCGCCGCTCGGTGCCGGCGAGAACCTCGTCGAACAGTGCCTTCGACTTCTCCATCTCGGGTGGAAATTGCTGCGCCGCAACGATGGCCAACAGCATCTGCCCTTGCATGAAGTAGAAGTTTGGGTCCAGTTCGACGGAACGCTCGAGAGTCACCTTGGCGAGGGGAAAATCGGCAACGACGTCGATATCGTGCATGTTGAAAATGATGTGAGCGGCCCATGCCTGCGCAGCGAAAAGCAGCACCTCGGCATCTTCTTGCTCGCGGAAGGTCTTCTTCAACCACGCGGAAAGTGTGTCGGGCCCGCCTGCAACCGCTTCGTCGAATCCATCCGCCCGGAGCCGAAGCATGTGCTTAGCTAGCTCCCACGCCCTCGTGTACATGAGGCGCGCCCGGCCGCGCAGATGAAGAACCTCCTCGAAGTCATCTGCGGCATCGGCTTCCTGTAGTCGGTCTTCGATCCAGCCAACGCCATAGCCGAGGTACGAGCCGATGGTGAAGATGAGGATCTGCTCGTTGTCCGGCACGATGCGAAGGATGCCTTCGAGCTGAAGAATCCCGGCTGGAATCGCCTTTCCCGCAGTTTCGTAGTCCCAGAACTGCTCGATCCCCGGCTGAGCGCGGAGGAAGAGCTCCGTCGACGAATTGGCGGCAAACTTCACGACGTCGCACCCGAGAAGAAGCACCATAAGGAGCACCAGCGGCAACCAGCCCTTAGCCCGAAACGACACAACGCCCGAGTAGATAGGAGAACCGGTGGGTTGACAAGGCGAAACCTCGGGCAGAAATCGAAGCGCGGATCGCGTATCCTCACCCCATGCGGAACCTCCCCCTACGCAAGAAGAAGGACGCGTCTGCCTTCCGCAAGATCGCGCTCGGAACGTGGCAGACAGCGTACGACCCGAGCGTCTACGGCGTGATCAGTATCAAGATGGACGAGGCCCTGCGGTACTTGGAGGCCTTCCGTGAAAAGACCGGTAAGCGGCTCACGGTCACTCACATGGTCGCCAAAGCGATCGGTGCGATGCTGGAGCAAGTCCCGGACGCCAACGCGCTCCTCCGATGGAACAACATTTACGAGCGTGATCGGGTTACGGTTTTCTTCCAGGTCGTGATGGAGAATCCAGACACTGGGCAGCTCGATCTTAGTGGAGCTGCCATCTACGACCCGCACGAGAAGAGCCTCGAAGAGATCGTCGACGACTTCAGCGCGAAGGTGAGTCGCGTGCGCAGCGGTACCGACGAGCAATTCAAAAGCTCTCGGGGCATCATGTCGCGAATTCCGCAATTTGCCGTCGGGCCAATGCTGAAGCTGACGAGCTTTCTCTCGTACACCCTCAACCTCGACATGACGTGGGCAGGCATGCCCAATGACCTCTTCGGCTCGGTGATGATCACGAACGTGGGCTCCCTCGGGCTTCCCTACGCACTGGTGCCCCTCGTCCCGTACAGTCGCGTGCCATTACTGCTCGCCCTTGGCTCAATCGATGAACGGGCCGTTGTCGAAGACGGTGATATCGTCGTGCGCAAAGTCATGGATATCGGCGCAACGTTCGACCATCGCATTCTCGATGGCGGCCACGCGGCTAAAATGCGACGGATCGTCGCCGAATGGATGGAACACCCGTTCGATCACTTCGACTCGCTCGAAGGCGGATGAAGGCGACACCACTCGCTCCACGACCCGACATAGAGCTGCGCCCCCTCGAGCCCACAAGCCTCCATGCCGAGCAGCAAATGGCACGCGGTCACGCCGGATCCGCAGTAGCAGACCACACGCTCGGAGAGCACGTCGCCCCGGATGCTGTCATATCGTGTCGCCATCTCGCCGTGCGACATGAAACGCCCGTCCGGGTCGAGAAGAGATTGCCAGTGTAGATTCTTCGCGCCCGGAATATGGCCAGCGACGGGGTCGAGCGGCTCGGTCTCGCCGCGATAGCGCTCGGACGCGCGCGCATCGAGGAGGCACCACCGGGGATCACGTCGAATGCGTTCGACGAAGTCGGCGTCCACTGTCGGCCAGGTAGAGCGGCGACTCGGGTACGGGTCTGCCGCTTCGACCGATGGCGCCTCGATGTCCATGGGGACACCTGCTTCGATGAGCGCGGACCATCCACCATCGACCACCGCAACGAGGTCGTGACCCACGGCGCGGAGCATCCACCACGCACGCGCCGCGGCCATTCCGCCCGAGGCAGCATCGTAGATCACCACTTGGGTTGCCTCGGTGATCCCCCAATTGCCGAGGCGCTCGAGCCAAACATCGAAACGTGGCAGCGGGTGGCGACCCCCAATAGCCGGATCGCCAGGATCCGAAAGATCGGTTTCGAGATCGACGCGGATCGCTCCGCGAACGTGACCCGCTTCGAAGACCGCCTCCGCCTCGCCGCCGGTTCGAGCATCGAGGACGAGCACCTCGCTGAGCACCCGTCGGACCGCCCTAGAATCGATGAGGGGAGTTGAAATCATTCGATTCTTCGAACTCTATCCGACAATGTAAGTAAAGTGTTTAGTCGCACTTGACACCGAACGTTCTTTTCCGCATTCTAGATAACATGGAGGGTGCCCGCCGACGACGTCCCGGAAAGTTGGATGCAGCAGCGTCGCTGGCTGCAAAGGCCCTCCCCGACTTCTGCACGCCTCTCATCGATCAAGTGCGCATCGACGCAAGGATGGTGCTCGATCGAACTGGCGGAAAAACACCATCGCCTCTCATCGACGACCTCAGGTCCCCGACACCGCTCAACGAGGTCGACCCCCTCGTCCTGCTTCCGAGGGGCCTCGCGGACAAAGTTCGCGCTGCGCGGCGCGACGTCGCGATGCTCGGTAGTCGCCTGATCTTGGGGAAGACACCTGCGCCGCTCATCGAAAGGCCGCTGCCCGTCCCGGGGGCAGTCGTTTCACTTGCGCGCAAAGCGCCCAACATGGCGCGAACCGTCAAGGTCGTGGACGTAGAGCACGAAACCGCCGACGCCGTGTCGATCTACCTCACCGAGGAGGACGGCTCGCCGATCGAATTCAAACCCGGGCAGTTCCTCAGCGTCGACGTCACCGTCGATGGCGAGACCTTTCGGCGCGCGTACTCCTTGGCAAGCGCATGCCTCCCTGGGGTCCCGGTGCACATCACCGTGAAGCGCATCGCGGATGGACGAGTCAGCAATCAATTGAAGGACACCATTCAAGCGGGCGATACGCTCTCGGTGCTAGGCCCCTCGGGGAACTTCACGGTCGAACCCCGAGCTGTAAACCAGCGGCACTTTGTAATGTTGGCCGGAGGCAGTGGCATCACCCCGATCATGAGCCTGCTCGAGACGGTCCTTCACGAGGAGAAGCGCAGCAAGGTGACTCTGATCTACGGTAACCGCGGCTGGGATGACATCATCTTCCGCGACCGATTGGCTCGCCTCACCGAAGAGCTAGGCGACCGACTCGTCATCGATCATGTGCTCCAGCAGCCACCGGAAGGTTGGGCGGGGGGCACGGGGCTTCTCAGCGAGGAAGTCCTAGCCGAGCGATTGGGCACGCTCGGCATCGAGGATGACGGCATGCTCCGCTATTTCATCTGCGGACCCACTCCGATGATGGACGTTGCGCACACTGTCTTGGGGCAACGCGGTGTCGCCGGATCACGCATCGCTGAAGAGCGATTCACGCATCCCGAAGATCGCCACGGCAGCTTAGGCAGCGACAAGGTAGAGGTCGTCGTCATCTCGAGAGGCGGCAGTGACCACGGCGTTCAGGTTTCGCCTGGGCAGACGATCCTCGAAGCTGCATTGGCAGCTGGCCTCGATATGCCGTTTTCGTGCGCCATGGGCGGCTGCGGGGCTTGCCGCGTCCGCCAACTCGATGGCGACATCCAAATGGAAGAGCCAAACTGTTTGAGCCGCTCCGAAGAGGAGCAGGGGTATGTACTGACATGCGTCGGGCGGCCCCTCGCACAAACCAAAATCGAAGTGGAAAGTTCATGACGGCGACAGCCAAAATTCTCGAGCTCGATCAAGAGCGCTGGTGCTATCGGATGAAAGACTTGTGTGAGTCGACCGGGCTTCCACGTCAGGCAATCCACTTCTACATCCAGCAAGGTCTCCTGCCTCCCGGCCGGAAGACCGGACGCAACATGGCCTGGTACACCGAAGAGCACATCGAGCGGCTGCACCTGGTCAAGAAGCTTCAGCATGAGCGCTTTCTGCCGCTCAAGGCGATCAAGGCGCTGCTCGACGGCGAGGACGACGTGTTCTCGCCGCGTCAGCACGCTTTCCTTGCTGGAGTCAAAGAGCGCCTCGACACGTCGTTCAAGACCGGTGAGGACCGCAGCCCCACCCTCACCCCAGAACAGGTAGCCGAAAAGACGGGCGTCGACCCACAAGAGGTCGACCGCGCGTTCGAGCTCGGCTTGATCGGCGGTGAGCGCACGAACGGAACCCTTCACGTCGCGTCCGCAGACGTGTGGTCGTTCGAAGTCCTCGGCAAGATTCGCTCCCTCGGCTTCACGGAGGAGCTCGGGTTCGGCATCGAGGACATGTCGTTCTACCAAGAACTCATGGCAAAGCTTCTCCAAGAAGA
>CAXMND010000074.1:0-29384 GCA_964194675.1 uncultured Coxiellaceae bacterium
GTTTCCCGTCAAGACCGCTCTCGAGAGCGGCCTACACGTTGGACAGGGCTCGGATTGGCTCACCGCACGACCCACGCCGAACCCGATGCCCGGCATCGAGGGCTTTGTGACTCGCATGAATCCGGAAAATCACGACCTCGGCCGGCTCAATCCGAAGGAAGCGGTGACCTTGGAGCAGGCGGTCGCGATCACCACACTGCATGGCGCTCACGTTCTTGGAGCGGAAGGGGATCTAGGCTCGATCGAAGAAGGGAAATTCGCGGACATGATTGTCCTCGATCGAAACCTCTTCGACATCGAGCCGACGGACATCAGCGACACGCGCGTCCTACGGACGATCGTCGGAGGCGACATCGTCTACAGCCGCCTCGTACACGGCGACTAGCTAGACCCGCAAAAAAGGGACTGTCCACTCGGGCTCGCAGCGCTTAGCCTGACGTCGCCGACGGAATCGATGCGATGCACCGAAAGAGACACAGGCGCTGGCACTGACACTGACGCTGGCACTGACACTGGCGCTGTCACCGCCCCTGCTTCTCCAGCTCCGGCGCTAGCTGCTC
This sequence comes from uncultured Coxiellaceae bacterium, assembly GCA_964194675.1. Lineage (GTDB taxonomy): Bacteria > Myxococcota_A > Polyangia > Polyangiales > Houyiibacteriaceae > SG8-38. The sequence goes on from CAXMND010000074.1 coordinate 561, forward strand.
CACGATCGGCATCAGTTTGTCCCGCGTGTTCAATGACGGGTCCTCGATCACCCTCTCCAGTAGCTCCCGCAACACTTGCCCGACCGCAGGGCCGGGGCCGCCTTCGAGGTGCTCGACGACATCCCTGCCATCGATCGCCAGGTCCTGCACCGTCAGAGCACCGCCCTGCTCCACTTGCTCGTCGATTCGGCTGCGCAGCTCTTTAAGCGCCTCGAGCTCCTCTTCGACATTGCGACCTTTGCCAAGCGCGTCTGCGTGCCCCAGGCGAAGGAGCGGCTCGACGTTGTCCGGCCCCACGCGCTTCATGAACCTGCGCACCGCCGCGTCGGTCCATTCGTTGCTGTAACAGATCAGGTGATGACGAACGAGGCCGACGATCAGCTCTCGTTCGCGATTCGAAAACTTGTAATCGCGGAGCCACCGCTCGGCCATGTCCGCCCCGATACGCTCGTGGTGATAGAACGTCCAATCTTCGGTCTTGTCGGAGCGGGCGCGCGTGCGGGGTTTGGCGACGTCGTGAAGAAGCGCCGCCATGCGTTCGATCGGATCGCCCTCCGATTCGTCGAGGACCCGCATCGTGTGGTTCCAGACGTCATAGGCGTGCCATTGGTTTTGCTCGCACCCAACCTGCTCGAGAAGCTCGGGGTACGTCACTTCGAGGATGCCGGTTCGTCGCATCACTTCGAACGCCCGCGAGGGCGCCCTCGCCTTCATGGTCTTGAGCCATTCCTCTCGTACGCGCTCCGGGCTGACTTTACGAAAGGTGTCGAGTGCGTCCCGAAAGGCAGCCTCGGTCGCGTCCTCGAGCTCGAAATCCAGCGTGGCTACGAAGCGAGCGCCCCGGAGAATCCGAAGCCCGTCCTCCTGGAAGCGTTCTTTCGGTTCGCCAACCGCCCGGAGGACCTTGCTCCGCATGTCGACGAGGCCATGAAACGGATCGACGACCCGTCCGTCGACCGGGTCGTACGCGATCGCGTTCACCGTGAAGTCTCGCCGAGCCAAGTCCTGGTCGATGTCCCCAACGAACACGACGTTATCGGGTCTTCGCCCGTCGCTGTACGCGCCCTCCCCTCGAAGCGTCGTTACCTCGTAGGCGCCGCCCTTCCAAAGCACGGTCACGGTCCCGTGGTCGATGCCTGTGGGGATCACCTTGCGGAAGGTGTGCTGCACCTTTTCAGGCAGCGCCGACGTCGCGACGTCCCAGTCGCTGACGGGCTCTCCAAGCAGAGTGTCTCGGACACAGCCGCCTACGACCCAAGCCCGCTCACCGGCGTCGCGGAGCTCGTGGCATATCTCGAGCACCGGCATGGCGATCTGTTGTCGAAGAATGCGGCTTGGCACGCTCGTTCGATAACCTTAGGTACGTCTAAGTGCAATATTCGTGGGGAAGACCACTGTCCCGACCCTTGTTCAGTGTTGACAAAGGGTACGTTGGCCAGTTGGGATAACAAAGCTACACTCAACCACCCCTCTCCTGCCCCCCCAAACTACATGAGAAGACTCTGGAAGCCCTTACTAGGATTGGTTGTCGTCCTGGCGGCGTTCACCATTTCCTTCGGTTGGCCGCGCGAAAACGGCCTCCAAATCGACATCGACACCTCCCCACGGGCCCGTGCCGCCCGTGCGCAGACGCCCTGGGATCTCACCAAGCTCACGGTGATGAACCGCGCGATCCTCGAGGTGAACGAGCACTACGTCGATCCCACGCGAGTCGACCACCAGCGCATGATGCTGGCCGGGCTCAACGCGATTCAGCGGAGCATCGCGCCGGTCCTCGTCCACTACGAAGACGGGGCCGACACCCTCACCGTGCAGGTCAACGGCGACCAGAGCGAGTTCGTGATTTCGGACGTGACCAGCCCTTGGGAGCTGGCCGGCCGGTTTCGTGAGGTCTTCGAGTTCCTTCAGGAGCACCTCCAAAACGAAGAAGACCTAGAGCTTCGGGACGTCGAATATCTGGCGGTCAACGGTATGCTTCGGACCCTCGACCCCCATACGACTTTGCTCCATCCGGACGTGTTCAAAGAGATGCAGACCAGCACTCGCGGTGAGTTCGGGGGGCTCGGCATCGTCATCTCGATTCGCGACGGACACCTCACCGTCATCAAGCCGATGCCCGGCACGCCGGCCTTCAAGGCGGGGCTCGAGCGCAAAGACCGAATCGTGAAGATCAACGACGAGTCGACCCTCAACATGCCTCTCCAAGAGGCGGTTGATCGGTTGCGCGGGACACCTGGCTCGAAGGTGACCGTCTACATCACTCGCAAGAACAAAGCTGGCACGTGGGGGAAGCCGCGCCGCGTCGAGCTCACACGAGCGGTGATCCACATCGAGTCGGTTGAGCACCGGATGCTCCAGGGTGGCGTCGGCTACGTCAAGATCAACAACTTCCAAGGCAACACCGAAAAGGACCTACGCCGTTCGTTGGCCCTCCTCCGCAAAAAGAAGATGAAAGGCCTCGTGCTCGACCTTCGCGGCAATCCGGGTGGGCTCCTCGACCAAGCAGTGCAGGTGGCGGACACCTTCCTAGACGGGGGCCCCATCGTTACCACGTCGTCGCAAGACCCACGCCAGCGCGAGGAGAAATTTGCGCGCAGTGGCGGCACCGAGCCCGACTACCCGATGGTCGTATTGATCAACGGTGGCAGCGCGTCCGCAAGCGAAATTGTCGCCGGGGCTCTCAAGAACCACGACCGGGCGCTCGTCATCGGCGAGCAGAGCTTCGGCAAGGGTTCGGTCCAAGTCCTTTACAACTTCCAGGACGGCTCGGCGCTCAAGCTCACGGTTGCCCAGTACCTGACGCCCGGTGACCTGTCGATCCAGGGTGTTGGCATCGTGCCCGATATCGCGATCAGCCCAATGACGGTCGACAAAGACGACATGGACTTGAAGGTCGACCGGATGTTCATTCGGGAGAGTGAGCTCCCGTCACACCTCACGCACGAGAGCGCGAGCGATACGCAGCGGCCTTCGGTCGTGTTGGGCTACTACCTCAACAGCGACCTTCGTCAGCGGCTGCTCGAGGCGGAGCCCAATGAGGAAGAGAACGAAGACAAGGAGAACTTCCTGATCCGGTTTTCTCGGCATCTCATCGTCAACGCGAGGTCGTCGAAGCGTCTCCAGATGCTTCGCTCCTCGCGGCCGACCATCGAGCGCATCCAGAAGCAAGAGAACGAGAAGGTCGCGCGTGATCTCAAGAAGCTCGGGGTCGACTGGAGCGTCGGGCCGGACAAGGGTCCGAGCGAGGTGCGGGTGGTCGCAAAGACGAGTGCGGGGGACAAGCCTGCCACCGCGGGGGAGCCGCTCGAGCTCGAGGTCCAGGTGACCAACGAGGGCACAGAGCCCCTGTATCAGCTTCGCGCCGTGACGCGGAGCGATAGTCGTCTATTCGAGGGCCGCGAGCTGGTGTTTGGCAAACTCGCGCCGGGCGAGACTCGCTCCTGGAAGACGACCCTCGGCGTCTGCCGCATGGAGGACGAAAAACGCGCGTGCCGGATTCCGCGAGACCTCTCCGACCGGGCTGACGGTATCATCGTGGAGTTCGAAGAAGCCCATGGCCATGTCCCCGAGCCCGTCGAGGTGCGGACGGTCATTCATGCTCTCCCCGAGCCGCGTTTCGCCTACGGCGTTCAGGTGGCGGACAACATCAGCGGCAATGGTGACGGTCGCGTCCAGAGGGGCGAGCAGGTCACGCTGTATTTCACCGTGAAGAATCTCGGCCCCGGACGGACGTACCGGGTCCAAGCCAATCTCTCGAACCGCAGCGGCTCCGGCGTGCTCCTCCATGACGGCCGGTTCCAGACCCAGGATCTCGAGCCAGGCGCCGAGTGGGTCGTGCCCTTCACCTTCCAGGTGCTTTCGGATTTCGAGGGCAAAGAGGCCAAGCTCGAGGTCGGGGTGGCCGACACCGATCTGCGCGTCTTCTCCACCGAGAAGATCGAAGTTCCGGTCTACGATGAGGGGCAGCCCGTCAAGAAGCTCGGCAAAAAGAGTTTGATCGAGCTCGAGGCTGGAACGGAGATTCGCGGCGCCCCCAGCAGCGACGCGCCGATCATCGCCCGCGTCGAAAAGACGGTGCGGCTGTTGCAAACCGTCGCGGGGCGCGGCGGGCCCGATGGGTACAAGCGAATCAACCTCGGCGGCGGACGTCCGGGTTGGGTGCGGGCAAGTGATGCGTCGGCGGCCAAGGGTCAAGTCAGCGAGGACCCGGCGCTCGCATGGGTGACCCAAAGCGCGCAGCCAGAGCTCGAGCTCGTCGGCTTGGACACGTTCGTGACGCGCGACGACAAGCTCCGGATTCGCGGAAAGGCGACGGATCAAAACCGGGTCCGAGACCTCTACATCTTTGCGAGTGGGCGCAAGGTCTACTACGAGTCGAACCAGCACAGTCGGACGCCCGAGAAGCTCGAATTCGACGCCGAGATTCCGCTGCGGCCCGGGCTGAACACGATAGTTATCGTAGCTCGCGAGGATAGCGACTCCGAAGTCCGTCACCACTTCACAGTTCGGCGCGACGCCGAGGACGGCTCGCTGATGGAGACGCCGAAGTTGGACAACGTCCTCTTTGGCAACGGTCACTAGACCGCTTCACGTTGACGAGAAGAACCCCGCGAAGCGCTCGACACCCTCCGGCAGTGCGCCGCCGCCTTTGATGTGGCGCCACAGCAAGGGAGCGACAGCCTCGATCGCACAGGCCAAGGACGACGTGGTGCGACGCTTCACCTCGATTCTAGATTCAATCTCGATATGCGTAATTTGATTGTGATTCCAAGTGACTCTCATCAGCTCGCCCGCGAAACCGAACCGGTGCTGTATCAGGCATGCCTCGCCGCCGTCCGGTCGTTTCTCGAAGGTGGCGAAGCTCTCGGCCCCACTGTGCTGCCGGAGTAGGCCCGCAAGGTCAGTTGCCACCGCAGGATCGGACTCGACCGCGAGCATGGTGCCGAGGGCCGGGCCGGGATCCGAGAGGTCCTGGACCACGGCCCGGATCAAGCCGCGGCGTCCCTCGGCACCGAGTTCGCTGTAGGCGAACGCTAGGCCGTCCAACGCACTAGAATCATGTAAAATTTGCTCTACGAGCTCCGCGAAGGAACCCCCTCTGGGGCGATCGGCGTTCACGATACCAGGCCTTGGCTTCTTCACCGCGTCCCTAATACCTCAGGGGCTCGGGCACGGCTAGAGTGTGTATGTGTAAGTAATTGTATTCTACTTGACTTCATTCACCCACCTGGCTAAAGAAAGCCCGTTCAGGAGCAGACATGCCCGCTGCCAACGCTTTCATCACGCAACACGAGAAGATGGTCCACGGCTTGGCGGCGCGACTCCGACGCGAGTTGTCGCTTCACGGTGAGCTCGACGACCTGGTGGCCTTTGGGTTCGGGGGGCTACTCGAAGCCCGGCAGCGGTTCGATCCGGCCCGCGGCGTCCGGTTTCAAACCTTCGCGTATCACCGCGTGCGGGGCGCGATGTTGGACGGGGTCCGCAAGATGGCCTACCTCCCTCGCCGGGCTCACGAGCGACTCCGTGAGTCTGCTGAAACCCCTCCGACGGCCCGCCCCAGGGCGGCCCCGACGCCGCTCGACAAGGTCTTCGCCAGGGTGAGCGCGGGTCTGACGACCGCTGGCCCGCTCCACGGCTCCCTCGGCGACGAGTCCCCCGAGCGAAAGCTACTCAAGGACGAGAGCATCACTCGTCTCTTGGGCGCCCTCGCGGGGCTTTCCGATCGGCAGCGGAAGCTCGTGCGCGGATACTATTTCGAGGGCCGCTCCCTCGATGACATCGCAGGCGAGCTCGGGATTTCGAAGTCGTGGGCCAGCCGCCTCCATACGGGCGCGCTAGCAGAGCTCCGCAGCGCTCTCGAAGCCTAAGCAAAGTCGGCCGAGGGGCCGAAATCCCCGTGTTCCTAGGATGTTACGTGCGTAGGGAGGTTCGCGCTTATCCCCCCAGCGCGAAACATAGTGCGCACTGTGACGAGGGGTAACGGTTCTGCGCACAGGTGTGGCAAGAGGCGCCCGGCCTTGTAAATTCCATTGTAAACGCGCCTCGAAAAACCAACGGTTTGCCGCTTTCTTCGGATGGCACGTATTCTGCATGATCCTGCCGCAAGATGGGGGCAACTACTACACAGCGCCCGAAGGCGCAGGCAGTCGACGCCCGCGGTATTCGGATTATCGCAAAGTCGGTCTACCGAGAGCTTCGGAACAGCGGCCACAGCCGGTCGGACATCGTCGCGTTCACCAACGCGGTTCTCGAGCTGGTCACCACCGAGCTTCGCGACGCGCAAGAAGCCGCGGAGTGACCGCCCTCCAGGGTCGGTTCTAATTCGCTCAAAAGCGCAACCTATTCGCGCCCTTGGCTCCTTGACCGCGAAGTAGTGCGCGGCTACGTTCGGCCGGATGACCACCACCAAAGTCGGAATCAATGGCTTCGGACGTATCGGGCGATGCGTTGCCCGCGTGATAGCGGAGCGTGCGCAGGGCGATATCGAGCTGGTAGGGATCAACGACCTCACGAGCGCAGAGATGCTCGCCCACCTGCTCGAGTGGGACTCGATCCACGGGCACTTTTCCCATCCAGTGAAGGCCGAAGACGGCGCGATTTGGATAGGCGACCAACGCATTCCCGTGAGCGCTGAGCGAGACCCGGCCAAGCTCAACTGGAAGGAGCTCGGCGCCGAGATCGTGCTCGAGAGCACCGGCCTGTTCCGCTCACAAGAGACCGCGTCCGCACACCTTCAGGCAGGCGCCGAGCGAGTGATCATCAGCGCGCCAGCAAAGGGCGATGTGGACGGGACGTTCTGCGTCGGCATCAATAGCGACGAGTTCGATCCTTCGAAGGACCGGATCATCAGCGGTGCTTCCTGCACGACGAACTGCCTGGCGCCCCTCGTGAGGGTGCTCAACGACACCTTCGGCATCGTCAAGGGCCACATGGTCACCGTGCACTCATACACGAACGACCAGCGCATTCTCGACCTTCCCCACTCGGACATGCGGCGTGCACGTGCCGCCGCACTGTCGATGATCCCGACGTCGACCGGCGCGGCAACGGCGATCGGTCTCGTGCTTCCCGAGCTCAAGGGCAAGCTCGATGGGACCGCGATTCGGGTTCCGACCCCCAACGTGTCGCTCACGTGTCTCACCGCCCATGTTGGGCGCAACACCGACCGTGACGAGGTCAACAAGGCCCTCAAGGAAGCCGCGGAGGGCCCTCTTCGCGGCATCCTTCAGTTCGAAGAGCGCCCGCTGGTCTCGATCGACTTCACAGGGAACAGCCATTCGTCGATCCTCGATGCCGCCCAGACGCAGGTCGTCGGTGGCGACCTGGTCGAGGTGCAGAGCTGGTACGACAACGAGTGGGGCTTCTCCAACCGTATGGTCGACTTGATGCGGATCGCATCGAGCGCCGGGTGAGCCCGTGGGTGACGACATTCGGTCGATCGAGGACTTGTCCCTCGAAAGCGTCGCCACGTTCATTCGTGTCGACTTCAATGTGCCGCTAGAGAACGGTCGCGTCACCGATGACACCCGGATTCGCGCGGCGCTTCCGACGATCAATTACGCACTCGAACAGGGGGCGCGCGTCGTGCTTGCGTCGCATCTCGGCCGCCCGAAAGGCAAGGCGGTTCCCTCGCTTTCGCTCGAGCCGGTAGCCGTGCGCCTGGCCGAGCTTCTCACCGATGGCGAGGTGTTCCTCACCGACGATTGCATCGGTGACGGCGCGCGCAAGGTGGTTCAAGACCTGCGGGATGGCCACGTCGCCCTGCTCGAGAACCTTCGCTTCCACCCCGGCGAAGAAGAGAACGACGTCGAGTTTGCACGCGAGCTCAGGGGATCGTGCGGCGCGTACGTCGACGACGCGTTTGGAGCGGCGCACCGTGCCCATGCGTCCGTGAGCGCGTTGCCTCAGCTCATCGAGCACCGTGCGGCGGGCTTCTTGATGCAGCGTGAGGTCGATGTGCTCAGCCGACTCCGCGACGATGCCCCGCGTCCGTATGTCGCCGTGCTCGGTGGCGCCAAGGTCAGCGACAAGATCGGTGTGATGGAAGCGCTCTTCACCAAGGTGGACGCGCTTTTGCTCGGCGGGGCTATGGCCAACACGTTCCTAGCGGCGCGCGGCCTCGACATGGGGAAGAGCCTTTACGAGACCGGTAAGCTCGCGCTTGCGCGCAGTCTGATGGGCGCCGCGACGGAGAGCGGTGTCGACCTATTGCTTCCCCTCGACCTGCGGACAGGCAGCTCGGTGGAGGACAGCACCGCGGAGGAGGTCGGCGTGGAACGTGTGCCTTCTGATGCCATGGCTCTCGACATCGGACCGGCGACCGAGCGGCTCTACCGGGACAGGCTCCGGCGCGCCCAAGCGATCTTTTGGAATGGCCCGATGGGGCTCTTCGAGAATCCAGCGTTCGCCGAGGGAACTCTCGCAGTCGCTCGCGCGGTGGCAGACTGTCCGGGGTTCAGCGTGGTTGGCGGGGGCGACAGCGTGGCCGCGGTCATGCAGGCGGGCCTCGCCGACCAATACGAACACGTCTCCACTGGCGGCGGCGCCTCGTTGGAGTATCTAGAGGGCCGCCCGCTCCCGGGCGTGGAGGCCCTCAAGCCATGAGTACGCGCACACCGCTGATTGCGGGAAACTGGAAGCTGCACAACACGGTCGCCGAGTCGCAGGCTCTGGCCGGTGGCGTGCGCGAGCGCATGGGTGATGGGCTGCCGTGCGAAGTGGTGGTGGCACCTGTTGCGACCTCGCTCGCGCCGGTTCGCGAGACGCTTGCTGGGTCCGGGGTCGGCCTCGCCGCACAGAACGTGTACTGGGAGGATTCGGGCGCGTTCACCGGCGAGCTCAGCCCTGTGCTGTTGCTCGATATCGGTTGCACCTATTGCATCATCGGCCACTCGGAACGGCGTCAGTACTTCGGCGAGACCGACGCGGGCGTTCGAAAGAAGGCATCGGCGCTTCTCGTTCACACGATCGTCCCCATCATGTGCGTCGGCGAGACCCTCGAGCAGCGTGAGGCCGGGAAGACCCTCGAGGTGGTGCTTGGCCAGGTGGAAACGGCGACCGACGGCTTGGACGCGGTGGCGTTGGCGCCCCTCGTGGTGGCGTACGAGCCGATCTGGGCCATCGGTACGGGGCGGACCGCCAAGGCGGAGGACGCCCAAGAAGTCCACCGCGCGATTCGGGATCACCTCGGTGCGCTCAAGGGTGAATCCTGGGCCAACACCGTGCGCATTTTGTATGGTGGCAGTGTGAAGCCGTCCAACGCGGACGAGCTCCTCGCGCAGCCCGATGTGGATGGCGCGCTCGTCGGAGGCGCGTCTTTGTCCACAGACAACTTCATTCCGATCATCGATGCCGGCGTTCGTCGGGCGGAGAGCTGAATCATGTATACCTTTGTTTCGATCCTTTACATCTTCGTGTGCCTGTTCCTGATCCTGGTCGTGCTGCTTCAGTCGGGCAAAGGCGGCGGCCTTGGGTCCGCGTTCGGCGGAGGAACCAGCCAGCAGATCTTCGGCGGCGCGGGAGCAGGCAATCTGCTCACCCGCCTGACCGCAGCGTTCGCGTTTGCGTTCATGGCGCTCTCGGTTTGGCTCGCCTTCTTGTCGTCGACCGGCGACCAGGCCCTCGATCGTGCCGTTCGCGAGCAGGCTGCCGCGCAAGAGGCAGCCGAGGAAGCCGTGCCCGAAGAGGCCGAGGTCGAAGAGGTCGAAGAGACCGAGCCCGACGGCGAGTAAGTCGTCTAAGGCGGGACAAACCAAGGCCGCAGGTCGCGCGCCCGTTCTTGCCATTCACGGCTTTCGTCCATCCGATCGGCCTGGGCGAGCAGCTGAGCGAGCAGAGAGCACAACCTAGCCGCGGAGTCGTCGCGCCCTACACCGTCTGCGAGATCCAAGCCGGCGATCATAGCTGGCGCGCCGCGGTCGCCTGCGTGCGCGCGCAAGCAAAGCTCCCCAAGCCGTTCGTAAAGCGCCAGCGTGGCCTCCACATCCTCGAACGGATCGAGGTTCTCGGGTTGAAGCGCCACCTCGAGACGATCGATCGCCGCATAGAGCGCCCCCGGAGCCTCGAGCGGGTGGGCAGCCGAAAGCAAAGCACGGACACTGGCACTGACGCTGGCCCTGACACTGGCGCTGACACTGACGCTGGCACTGACGCTGGCACTGACGCTGGCACTGGCCCTGACACTGTCGCTGACGCTGGCGCTGACGCTGACACTGATGTCCTCCGGGCCGACCCACTCCCCCTGTTCGTGCATTGCTCTCGATAGCTCGTCGCTCAGCTCACCTGCGGTGGCTCGCTTTTCTGGGTAGCGTTCGAGCGCGTGCGCCAAGGCGCGGTCGATTTCGATGGGCCGATCGCTCGGAAGGCTTTCTCGCAGGACGAGCGCCAAGGAGTATACGTCGCTTCTGCCGTCCACAGGCTCGCCGACGAGCTGCTCGGGGGATCGATACCTGGCCTCGTACTCCGGGAGCTCCTGTCGGCGGGGCCACGTCGTACCGAAGCCGGTGAGCTTCACGCCTCCGCCCGTGCTCAGCAGGATCCGATGCGGCGAGATGCCTCGATGGACGATACCCAGCAGATTCTGGCTCGAGTCCCTCCGCGCGTGGGCGTAGTCGAGCGCATTTGCGGTCTGGATGGCGATGTGCACGATGACCGGCCACGAGAGCGCTCGTTTGGCGAGAAGTGAAGCGAGGCTCACGCCCGTCACGTACTCGGTCATCACGAAGTGATCACGATCGTCGACGCTGACGTCGAGCACCTGCGCGATGTTGGCGTGCGACAGGAAAGCCGTCCGTTTTGCCTCGGCTATCATCGCCTCCTGTGACCCGCCCCCAGATGCTCCCTTGCCGTTGATGCGCCAAACGACGACTTGCTTTTCGAACCCCGCTACGCCGATCGATTTGGCCTTGTAGGCTTGCGTCGAACCCGTCCGCCCGAGCGGTTCGAGGAGTCGGTATCTGCCGAAATGATGGTCCGACGGTCGCACGGCAAGAGTTTGCGTCAGGCGTCCGACACCGTCCCCTTTTCGACTAGGCACTGCGTGATCGTGGTCGTTTCGTGGTCGTGGGTCGTGATCGTGGACGTATTCGTCTCCGTGCTCGTGCGCGAATGAGCGTTGTGCCATCCGAGCACGCGCACGACTACGATCACGACCCACGACTAGGTTTTCGGATCGGACACCGGTGTTCGAGCGTTTTGACTCCCGTGTACGGGGTGGATGCGCAGGTATCGACCGAGGTGTTTGGCGCCGATGTAGAACGGTGCGGTGTCGAGGACCGCGACGGTGAGCTTGAAGGAGTAGCCGGCGGCGATGAAAGTGAAGAGTTGTGGCCACAGCGCCTGGGCAGGGTTGATCGGTAGCGCTTTAGTGAGGAAATGGGTGATCAGGATGACCGCCGTGGTGTCGACGAGCTGGCTGACGAGGGTCGAGCCGTTGTTGCGTAGCCACAGATGGCGGCCGTTGGTGAGTCGCTTCCAGAAGTGGAACAGGCGCACGTCGATGAACTGTGCCGCGAGGTAGGCGATCATCGAGGCGGTGACCGCTCCAAAAGCGAGGCGGCGAACTTCGAAGAAGACACCCTCCGTGGGCGCCTCCGGGGGTTCGAAGCCGGGCAATGCGCCACCGACCCAGAGAATCAAAATGACCCATAGATTGAGGGCGAGCCCGACCCACACGACTTGGTTGGCCCGATGGCGGCCGTAGAGCTCGGAGAGAAAGTCCGTGCACAGGAACGTGATCGGGTACGGCAGGGCCCCGACCGCGAGCGGCATCGGAACGGTGATATCGGTTCCGGGGATTTGGAAGCTCAAATCGAGGAAGCGCGTGATGCCGAGGATGTTGAGCATCGCAAGCGTTCCAAGAAAGAAGCCGGAGAGCACGAGGAACACCGTCTGCCGTCGCTCGTGAAGGGTCGCAGCATCGAGCCCCGGAAGGTCGTCGAATGCGTACTGGTCCGTGGGCAGCGAATCCGCCTCGCTCACCGGTCCGCTTTCTGGCGAAGCGCCTTGCGTTCGATCCCCCCCCACGCCTGATGCTCCTCCCCCGCACGCTTGGTTTCTCCGAGCTCCTCGTAGAGTCTCGGCAGCGCGGCCGCCAGCGCACAGGCGCTGATCGCACTCTCCCAAGCCCGCCTGAAAACGGTGAGGTCCACCTCGGCCGGGACGATGACCTTCCCCCGGACGAACACCGGCTCTGACGCTGGCACTGACGCTGTCGCTGGCGCGGACACTGACGCTGGCACTGACGCTGTCGCTGGCGCGGACACTGACGCTGGCACTGACGCTGTCGCTGGCGCTGCCTCGTGGTCGTGGTCGTCCTCGTGGTCGTAGTCGTGCTCGACCCCCCCTTCGCAGGCCGGGCAGTGATGCGCCACCCTCTCCTGCTGCACGAACAACCGTGTGCCCGGCGGAAGCGCCTCTTCCAGGGTCTTGGTTGCGCCGGACTCACGTTCGAGCGCTACGAACGGCCACCGGCGCTCGTCGCCGCGGCGGAGGATCTCCAGCAACGGAAACACCGGCAGGGGGTTCGATCCCGAGGCGCGGTGCTCGGCCACGGGTGCTCCGTCCCACAAGACCAGGTCACCGTAGTCGATCGGAGCGTCGCGGAACGTCGGCGATTGAACCACTCCGTGACAAGGACTGAGTGGCGCCACCCACACGAGCTCGAACCCGATCCCAATCGGAAACTCGGATGTGCCGTCGACGGGTGACGGCCGCGAGAGGACTCGGAGGTGCATCGGGGGGAGCCCTTCGACGAAAGGCATATCCGTGTCGGGATCCGTCCGGACCGGCATGCCTAGCTCGGACCAGGTGCGGCGTGCGAGTTTCCCGTTGCCGAGGCCGGTGGCGCAGATCGCGAGGTTCCAAAGCGCCGGTCGTCTGGGCGCCGCGTGCTCGAGGGCCATTTGGTTCGCCCGAAGGCCCTCTTCGAAGCGACCGCGCCATTTATGCAATAGTCCCGCGTCGTACCACCACGAACCTCGTCTCCCGTCGAGTCTGAGCGCCCGGCTGAAGGCTTCCTGGGCGTGATCGTCTTCGCCGGGGCCGCATAGGCGCAGCGCATTCCCGAGGCTTGCTTGGAGATTTCCGGCGATGTCGGGGTCTTCGCGCTCTGGGTCTTCAAGCGCGTCCAAGGCGCGTCGAAGTGCGTCGGACGCCCACCGCGCGGGCGTATCTTCGCTCACGACAGGCTCGTCCATTCCCTTGCGGGCGGCTTGTTCGACCAGCAGGGAGGCGATTCCCAAGGTCAGCTCCCAGTCGTCGGACCAGGCCTCCGCGAGCTCCCGCAGCACCTCGCGGTGCGGCATCGCGTTTCCCAGCTCCCGGATGAGCTCCACCCCCAGCTGGGTGAGCTTTCGGTCCGATCTGAGCTGACCTTTCCGCCCTCGAAGCTCCCGCCAGGTAGCTTCGAGCTCGTCCCGGGGAAGCGGAGTGGCTCGAGGGGGGCTCATCGGCCGCCAAGCTTAGCAGTCATTTAGACGCCGTTCTTGCGGGTCCTCGAAGTTTTTCGCTAACCTGAGGACACCAGGCCGGTCAGCGGCCGACACTGCTGAACGAGGATGAGTTGCAATACCACAGTGCGGGACTGACCGACATAGGCCAGCGCCGAAAGCTGAACGAGGACGCGTTCTTGATCGACGACGCCCTGGGGCTCTACGTCGTGGCCGATGGAATGGGTGGGCACGCGGCGGGCGAGATCGCGAGTCAGGAAGCCGTCGACACCGTCCACGGAATGGTGAGTCGGGGCCACACCGCACTGTCCCGGGTCGCCCAAGGTGATACCTCTGAAGGGTCGCTCCGCGCGGCCATCCGCGTGGTCGAGAGCGCGGTACAGGGCGCAACCTACATGGTCTTCGGTTTGGCGCAGCACGACCCCGACCAGCAGGGTATGGGGACCACCGTGTCGGTCCTGGCGATGTGTGGTGACTACGGAATTACCGCGCAGGTTGGCGACAGCCGAATCTACCGGGTCCGCGGTCACCAGGCGCATCCCCTCACGGAGGACCACACTCTGGTCGCGTGGCAGCTGAAGCAGGGCATCATCACGGAGGCCGAGGCTGCCCGCTCACCGCATCGCAACGTGATCACGCGGGCGGTTGGCAGTCGTGAGTACGTTCAAGTCGACACGGGCTTTTTCGAAGTCCAGCCATCCGATTGCTTCTTACTTTGTTCGGATGGGTTGCACGGCTACCTCCAGGATCACGAGATTCCGGAGATCGTCGACATGGGCCCCAAGGGCGCAGCACAGCGCTTCATTCACGTCGCCAACTCACGCGGCGGCCGTGACAACATCACCGCAGTCGTAATCAGCGTGCAGTAGTGCCAGCGTCGGCGTCAGCGCCCGCGTCAGTGTCAGCCACAGTGCCAGTGTCAGCGTCGGCGTCAGCGCCAGTGTCAGCGCCCGCGTCAGTGTCAGCGACAGTGCCAGCGTCGGTGTCAGCGCCAGTGTCAGTGTCAGCGCCCGCGTCGGCGCCAGCCTCGGTCGCGACGGAGATCGCGCCGAGCTTGTCCTTGAGGGCGTCACCGAGGGTGGCCTGGGCGCCGCCTAGACTTGGGCCGATCTTGTGTGGGGCAACGCGTTTCTGGGCCTCTTCGGGGCGCGCGACCTGATTGACCTCTTGGCCCTCGGCTGCGCGAAGCGACAGCGTGATGGTTCGATCGTCGCTATCTAGGCGAATGACCTGGGCCTTGACGATATCGCCGGTCTTGACGATCTGGGTCGGCTCCTGGCTGAGGTCGGCACTGATCTCACCGCGGGGAATCACGCCTTCGACGCCACGCTCGAGCTCGACATGGATGCCGTAGTCGTCGGCGCCGGTCGCGCGAACCTCGACGACGGTGCCTTCTGGGTAACGTTCCGAGACGAAGCTCCACGGATCTTCGTAGAGCTGCTTGATGCCCAGGCTGACCTTGCGGTCGTCGTGGTTGACCGAAAGGATGATCGCCTCAACCTCGTCGCCCTTACGGTAGTGGTCGGCGGGGTTGTTGATGCGCTGGGTCCAGCTGAGGTCCGACTTGTGGACCATGCCGTCGACGCCGTCCTCGATGCCGACGAATACGCCGTAGTCGGTGATAGAGCGAACGCGGCCTTGGATGATGTCGCCCGGGTTGTACTTCTGCGTGAAGACCGTCCACGGGTCGGGCTCGAGCTGCTTGAGCCCCAGGCTTATGCGCTTGTTCTGTGCGTCGAGATCGAGCACGACACACTCGACCTCTTGGCCGACCTCGAGGACCTTCGAGGGATGCTTTGGTTTGGCCCAGGTCATCTCGCTGACGTGGATCAGGCCTTCGACGCCCTGCTCGAGTTCGATGAATGCACCGTAGTCGGTGAGTGAGACGACCTTGCCCTTGACCTTCTTGCCGGCGACGTAGACATCGGTCGCGACGTTCCATGGATCTTCCATGGTTTGCTTCAGGCCAAGCGAAACACGCTCGGTGTCGGCGTTGTACTTGAGGACTTTGACGGTCACTTCGTTGCCCACTTCGAAGACCTCGGACGGGTGATTGACCCGGCCCCAGCTCATGTCGGTGATGTGAAGGAGGCCGTCGATGCCGCCGAGGTCCACGAACGCGCCATATTCGGTGATGTTCTTGATCGTACCGGTGACGACCTGGCCCTCCTGAAGGTTTTCGAGGGTCGCTTCCTTGAGGCGATCTCGCTCCTTCTCGAGAAGCACGCGACGCGAAAGCACGATGTTGCCGCGCTTCTTGTTGAACTTGATGACCTTGAATTCGAAGGTCTGGCCGAGCAGGCGGTCGAGGTTGCGAACCGGTCGAAGGTCGACCTGGGATCCGGGCAGGAAAGCCTTGACGCCACCTTTGATCGTGACGGCGAGTCCGCCCTTCACGCGCTGGGTGATCGTGCCCTCGATGAGCTCGTCACGTTCGCACGCGGCGCTGATCTCGTCCCAGACCTTGAGCTTGTCGGCCTTCTCCTTCGAGAGGATGACGAGGCCGTCCTCGTCCTCCTTGGACTCGATGAGGACATCGACGTGGTCCCCCGGGGTCGCCGAGACGTTGCCTTCGGCGTTGATGAACTCGTGAAGCGAGATGACACCTTCGGATTTGTATCCGATGTCGACGACGACGGTGTCTTTGCTGACTTTGAGGATCGTCCCGGCGACGATGTCGCCCTCGCGGAGTTGGTCTGTACGGCTGGCCGAGGCTTCGAAAAGAGCAGCGAAGCTCTCGGGATTAGGGGGTTCGATTTCTGTGGTTTCGGTCATTTATAAATCACTGCTTCCGGAGCTATCAAGAGCGCCCGGCAAAATTCTGCCGTACATCCGAATATCCCCGGAAATCAGGGATTGCGTGGGTAGCAGGCGGGTTTGGGGGTGTCAACCAACGGTGGAATCGCACGACCGAACGAGCTCGAGGACGTGCTCGACGACGGCCTCGAGGTCGATGCTCGTGCTGTCGAGGATGACCGCGTCTTCGGCTGGCCTTAGTGGAGCGATTGGGCGGGTCGAATCCGCTTTGTCGCGCGAACGAATCTGAGAGAGAATCTGGTTCTGATCCGCAGTCATTCCGCGGTTTTGGAGGTCTTGCACCCGCCGGCGCGCGCGTTCCTCGGCAGACGCCGTCAAAAAGAGCTTCACCTCGGCGTCCGGGAAGACAACCGTTCCGATGTCCCTTCCCTCTAGGACGACGCCCCCGTCACGGCCCAGCGACCGTTGGATGCCTAGGAGCGCCTCTCTCACCCCGGCGTATGCGCTCACTCGGCTCGCCCCGGCAGCGATCTCCGGCGTGCGAATCTCGTCGGCTCGATCCACCCCAGCGATCGTGAGCCGCGGCGTCCCATCTGCCTCGGACTCGAATGTGAGCCGAACCTCATCGCTTACGGCTACGACGGCGTCCTCGTCGTCCCACGAGATCCCCCGGTCCTGCGCGGCGAGCGCGACCCCTCGGTAGAGGGCTCCTGTGTCCACCAGGATGTAGCCGAGGCGTTGGGCGAGGGCACGTGCGGTGGTGCTCTTGCCGACGCCGGCTGGGCCGTCGATCGCGATGACTGGGCGTGCGCGAGTCACGATGCCTCCTCGTCGATGGGTGCGCCGAGAGAACGCATGAGCGGGACGAACCCGGGAAAGCTCGTGTCGACCGCGCCGGCGCCGTCGATGACCGATTCTCCCTCTGCCACCAAGCCTAGCAAAGCAGCGGCCATGGCGATGCGGTGATCACCACGGCTTTCGATGTGCGCGGCGTGCAGAGACGCGCCGCCCGTGATGATCAAGCCGTCCGGCAGTTCTTCGCACGGAACGCCGAACGCACCGAGAACCTTCGCCATCGTTGCGATGCGGTCGCTTTCTTTGACGCGAAGCTCGGCCGCATCTCGAATCTCAGTGACGCCGTTGGCGACCGCAGCCAAAGCACAAACCGCGGGGACTTCGTCGATCATTCGAACGATCAGCTCACCCCCGGCGACCGCGCCCCGTGTCGAAGCGTGTGCGATCGTAATCTCGGCCATCGGTTCGTCGCCGGCGCCATGGCCGCTCGGCCGGTGCCCGACGTTCGCCCCGATGAGGCGCAGCCAGTCGAAGATGCCCGTGCGAGTGGGGTTCACACAGACGTCTTCGACGCTCACTTGGCTGCCTGGGACCATCGCTGCCGCGACGATCGGAAACGCTGCGCTCGAAGGGTCGCCCGGCACGTGCCACTCGAACGGGTCCCAGCCGCCTGCCCATTCGGCAGTTGGATCGAGGACGACCGATGAGCCTGCCGTCTCGAGCGGAACGCCAAGGGCGAGCATCATGCGTTCGGTGTGATCGCGGGAGAGCACCGGCTCTTGGACGGCCGTGACGCCGTTCGCATAGAGGCCGCTCAAGAGCATGGCGCTTTTGACCTGCGCGCTCGCAACCGGCATGTCGTACTCGAACCCGCGCAAGGATTCGCCTTCGACGAGCGGGGCGATCGTGATCGGAGGGTAGAGCTCGTTGGGTTTGGCGCCGGACGTGCCCGCGATGTGAGCGCCGCGCGCTCGTAGGGGCTCGATGATGCGTCCCATCGGCCGGCGCGTCAGTGATTCGTCTCCAACCAAGCGTGTGCCAAAACGCTGCCCGCTCAAGAGGCCGGAGAGAAGTCGTATGGTGGTTCCCGAGTTGCCACAATCGACAACCGTGGTGGGCAAGCGCAGGCCGCGGAGCCCGACACCGTGCACTGTGATGGCCTTTGGGCCAATCTCGATAGCGACCCCCATCGCGCGGAACGCATCGGCCGTCGCTCTGTTGTCGAGGCCTTCGGAAAGACCCGTGATCTCGGATACACCACGTCCGAGTGCACCGAAAATCAGGCTCCGGTGGCCGATCGATTTGTCGCCGGGAACCCGTACGGATCCCCGCAAGGGCCCGGAGCGCTGCACCCGATAGTGTTTGCCGGTGCTAGCCACGCGACTCCCTTAGCACGCGTTCGAGGGATTCGAGAAAGCGCGAGTTCTCCTCGGGCCGCCCCACCGTGACGCGAATCCAAGACTCGAGCGGGGGAGGCATCGCTCGTACGATGACCCCCTCGCGAAGGAGCGCGTCTGAGACCGCCCTTCCCGCCTTCGGCATCTTCGTGAGAAGAAAGTTCGCCTGGCTCGGCGCGACTTCGAGCCCTCGTTCGTTCAACGCTTCGCGGAGCTTGGAACGGTCTCGCAGGCATGCCTCGACGGTGGTCGCGAGATGCTCCTGGTCGCTGAGCACCAGTCGCGCCAAGTGCTGCCCGATCGTTCCGACGTTGAAGGGCGCGCGGAGTCGGTTGAGCGCAAACACGAGCTCAGGCGTGCCGATGACGTAACCCACCCGAAGCGCAGCAAGACCGTAGGCTTTGGAGAAGGTCCGAAGGACGGCGAGCCGTTCGCGCGCGCCGCGGAGCCCCGTAGCGGGTCGAAAGTCGGGGGCATCGGCGTATTCCACATAGGCTTCGTCGACCACGACGAGGACCTGCTCGGGAACCGAGGCCAATAGCCGCTTCAGCTCCGCCCCTGCGATGTAGCTTCCAGTGGGGTTGTTTGGATTCGACACGAAGAGCAGCTTGGTCTTCGGTGCCACTGCCTCGAGAAGGTCGTCCACGTTCCAGTGGAGGTCGTCACGGAGCGAGACGGCGCTGTAGCTGAGCTCCTGGGCGATCGAGCCGATGCGGTAGCAGGGAAACGACGGATGACCGAACACCGCATGCTCGCCTCGACTCGTACACACGCGGCACAACAGGTCGATCAACTCGTTCGAGCCGTTGCCGAGGCAGATCTGGTCCGCAGGGATCGAATGATGCCCTGCCAGCGCTTCACGAAGATCGTGCCCCCTCGGGTCCGGATACCGGTGTAGCTGGAGGTTGCCGCTCGAGAGCGCGTCCAGGGCCTTCGGGGAGGGTCCGTACGGACTCTCGTTCGAGGCGAGTTTGACGATCTCTTCGATGCCGAGCTCGCGTCTGAGCTCGTCTTCAGGCTTGCCCGGCTCGTAAGCGGTCAGCGCCAATATGTGTGGAGCGACGATGTCTTTCACGGTCGAGGATAGCTGCCGATGACCTTGGCATAACGGGCGATGCGGCGCAGCTCCTCGACCGCGGCCAGGATGTCGCGGTCGGTGATGTGACCGTCCATCTCGAGGAAGAAAACGTGCTGCCACTCTGTCGTGGTCGATGACCTCGATTCGATGCGGGTGAGGTTGATCTTCCGGTCGGCCAAGGGCTGCAGCGCCCTGTGGAGTGCTCCGGGCGCGTCGCCGGGCGCCATCGCGAGAACCGTACGGTCTCGACCTGTGCGCGAGGGTAGACGGTTCCCGACGATTCCAAAGCGCGTTCGTGCGCCAGAGTCGTCCTCGACGCGGTCGTCGATGAGCTGAAGCCCATGGAGCTCGCGCAAGAGGGCGGAGCCCACCGCGGCGGCCTGGTCGTCGGCCAGGGCGAAGTGTCCAGCGGCCTCGCCCGACTGAACGTCGACGAAGATCGCATCTGGGTAGCGTGAGCGGAGCTGACGCTCGCAGTCGGCCATCGCCGAGGCCGCGCCATAGATCTTGATCACCTGCGCCGGATCTCCCGATTGCGAGAGAAGCTGGTATCGGAGCGGGGCACTGCGCTCGGCGCAAAGCTTCACGTCCATCGAGACGAGGCCCCTCAAGGTTGCGGTGACCGCGCCGTCGGTCGAAGTCTCTAGTGGGACGACGCCGAAGGTCGCGTGTCCGTGTAGCACCGCGTCGAGAACCTCGCGGACCGACTCGGTGGGCCGAAAGCTCGGCGCATGTCCGAAGTATTCTCTTGCCGCAGCGTGCGCGAGACCGCCCGGAGACCCGAGGTACGCCACGACATCGGGCGTGATGAGCTCCGTGCACGCCGAGAGCACCTCACGAAACACGGGTTCGATGCTGGCGGCCGGAAACTCATCGACGAGCGCGCGCGCAGCGTCGATGACGGCGGCCTTCTTCGGTAGTCGGAGCGGCTCGTCGCCTGCTTCGGTGCGCAAGACGTTGTACTCTTGGATCGCCTTCGCGCGGGCATTGAGTGCGGCGACGATTTGGCGGTCGGCATCTTCGAGTGCTTTCGTGATTCGATGAAGCCGATCATCCATGACTGGGATGCTATCAGTCAATTCCCAAGCGGCCTAGTCGTCTTCGCGCTGCGCAAGGTCACGAAGGCGTGCGAGGGTGATGAGGGCATCGACTGGAGTCATCCGTTCGACGTCGAGCGCGTCGAGAGTCGCCTCCACCTCGGACCGTGCCGGAGGTCCGTGGTCGAACAACGCGAACTGTGATGCTGGTTGGTCTGCCGCGGATTCGTGCAGCGCTTCGAGCTCCTGAAGCTTCGTTTTTGCGCGCGCCAAGACGACTGGCGGGACCCCAGCAAGTCTTGCAACGGCTAGGCCATAGCTTCGGTTCGAGCCCCCCGGCACTAGGCGATGGAGGAAGATCATACTGTCATCGTGCTCTTTTGCGGCGACGTTGTAGTTGGCTGCGTTCGAAGCGCGATCTGCAAGCTCGCAAAGTTCGTAATAGTGTGTTGCGAAGATCGCACGACACCGGATGACGTCGTGCAAGTGCTCCGCGACGGCCCAAGCGATGGCGAGCCCGTCGTAGGTGCTCGTCCCACGTCCGATTTCATCCAGAATCACGAAAGAACGCTCAGTCGCTCCCCGTAGAATCGCGGATGCCTCCATCATCTCGACCATGAACGTGCTTTGGCCTCGCGCGAGATGATCCGTCGCCCCGACGCGGGTGTAGACACGATCGGCGATCCCGATTCGGGCGCTCTTCGCCGCCACAAACCCCCCCGCCTGGGCCATGATCACCGCCAGGGCGGCCTGCCGCATGGCGGTGGATTTTCCGGACATGTTCGGCCCGGTGAGCAACATGAACCGGGTTGCTTCCGGGTCGAGCTCGATCGTATTGGGCACGAATCCATGTTTCGCTGCGTAGCATTCGACCGTCGGATGCCGGCTGTCTTCGAGCGAAAGTACATGGCTGCTATCGACCGTGGGTCGAACGTATCCTCGGACATGCGCCACCTCAGCAAGCGCGGCGCTGGTGTCGATGGCGGCTATTGCCCGCGCCAGCCGATGAAGCCGTGGGGCGTGCTCGCCGATCGACTGCCGGAGCTCGGTGAACGCCGTGGCCTCGAGTGCACGCGCCCTTTCATCGGCATGGAGGATCCGATCTTGGAGCTCAGCGAGCTCGGCTGTGATGAACCGCTCGCCGTTGGCGATCGTTTGCTTGCGCACGTAGTCGTCCGGCACCGCGTCGAGCTTGGATTTGGTGATCTCGATGTAGTACCCGAAGACTCTGGTGAACTTGATCTTGAGCGACCCGATGCCCGTGCGCTCGCGTTCCCGCCGCTCGAGGTCGAGAACGATGTCTTTGCTGGTGGTGGAGAGCTTCCGCAGTCGGTCGAGCTCTTCGAGATGTCCGTCCCGAAAGATCCCGCCCTGTCGGTCGACCGTCGGTGGCTCGGGGACGAGCGCATGGTCGAGGAGCACATGCACGTCATCGCAAAGGTCTTCGGGCTGCAAAGAGGCGAGCACATCGTTCAGTGGGACCTCCGGCCGGCTCGAGAGTTGCGTTTGCAGTTTTGCGGCGGCACCAAGGCCGTTTCGGATGACTCCGAGATCACGTGGCGTGGCCAATCCCACCGCCGTACGGACGGCGAGCCGCTCCAGGTCCCCGATGCTGCTCATCGTGGCGCGTGCCTCGTCCCGAAAGCGGGGGTCCGAGGCGAATATCTCGACTGCGTCGTGCCGACGACGAATCCGGTCGACATCGGTGAGCGGCTCGAGTAGGCGACCGCGAAGGGTGCGAGCGCCCATCGGAGTCTTGGTTGCATCCAAGAGGTCCAACAGGGAGCCTCGGCGCTCTCCGTCGAGCGTCCGGACGAGCTCCAAGTTGCGCACCGCCGCGTCATCCAATACCAGGCGCTGGCCGGGCGAGTAGAGCGCCGCGCGGTGGATTTGAAAATTCACCTGGTGAGTGCGTGCGTACTCGAGGGCCAAGGAAGCGGCGCGGGCGGCCGGCGCTTCGGCGATGAGCATGGCTGCCTCCGGTTCTGGCAAGAGCTCGTGCAACGCGTCGAGATCGTTGCTGGCCTCGACGCTGCGGAGCGCGGCATGCGGAAGACTGTCGTTGCACAAAGTCTGGAGCGCCGGCGCCCCACTCTCGACCAACACCTCTGCTGGGTCCAATCGCACGAGCTCGCCGACGAGCTGGGGACCAACTTCCACGACGCACGCGCGGAGCGCCCCGGTGGAGACTTCGAGGGCAGCCACGCCACCCCCCTTAGCCACCGCCACCAGGAAATTTTCCGTTTTCGCATCGAGGGCGTCGGGTTCGAGACAAAGGCCCGGAGTCACGACGCGAACGACCTCGCGGGGTACCACCCCCTTCACGGTTGAGGGGTCGGCCATCTGTTCGCAGATCGCGACCTTCTCCCCATGGCGCAAGAGCGTGGCTAGATATCCCGCGGCAGCATGATGCGGCACGCCGGCCATCGGGATCTTGTTGCCTTCCGGATCGGTGCCCCGAGAGGTCAGCGCGATATCGAGAATGCCTGTCGCACGAACCGCGTCATCGTAGAACATCTCGTAGAAGTCCCCGAGCCGGAAGAAGATGATCGCGTCGGGATGTTGCCCCTTGGCCCGCAGGAACTGCTGCATGACCGGGGTGTGGTCCTTCTTTCGCGCCCTTCCCCGCAGACCCATAGCCTCAGGTCTACTGAAAACTTTGGAGGGTGGAAAGGGGATCGAAGACGATCTGTCTGACGCCGCGCTGCAGATCGACGAAGTAGAGCTGCTCGAAGCGGCTGGAGAACAGCATCGACGCCGGCAACGAAGGCAGTCCAGCGCTGGTGTCGAGGAACAAGACGTCGAATCCGTTGAAGATGTTGAAAGTGAGGATCGCGACGGTGGAATCGGTGGGCTGGACCTCAGCGAAGGGCTGGATCTCGAAGCTCACGAAGGGGTTGATGAACTGGACGCCGGGGAATGCACGGCCACTCAATACGGTGTCGACGTCCAAGACACCCCCTGGGGCGGTGATCGGCCGGCTGCTGTCGAGAATGCACTCGTCGAGGTTCAACGGGTCCGTACTTGCGGTCGTCCGGTGAATGAAGCCCGATTCCGTCCCTACGACGGTATAGGCGTCTTGCGTGTGGATCTCATACTCGGTGAACTGGGTGTAGCAGTCCTTCACCTCTTGGAGGGTGTAGCGGCTGGGATCGGGTGACTCGCCGATCTCGAGCTCATCGTTGAACGCACGTAGGATCGGAAACCAAACCGGGGAGCTGTCGATCTCGTCAGGGACGTCCTCGAACTTCTCGCACTCCGTTGTGTCTCTGCTCTCCGGGGGGAGCTCCCCGGTGATGAGGACACGGTCGCCGCCATAGGGGGTGTTTTGGAGGTCCGTCATCATCACGACGTCCTCGTCGGCGCCCGGCAGCTCGGTGGGCTCGCCCTCGGTCTGCGCTCCGAGCACACCGACCTGGCAGAAGGGTACGTCGCCCGCTTGGAACCAATTCTTGCCATCGGGCGGCATCCCGATCGGCGCGTCCGAGAACAAGCCGAGGCCTCCCTCGGAAGCGGGGATGAGGCCGCCCCAGATCGCGTCCCATCGCTGCGAGAGGTTGCTCCAGACCTGTGATGACGTGCAGATGAGCCCGTCGGTGTCAGCGGGAGGATCGACGCCAAACACGCTGAACATCGACTCGGGGCATAGGATGAACTCGACGCCGGGGCCATCCGAGTTGGAGGCCACCCCTGTTTCGTCGTCGAGGGTACCCTGTGACGCGTTGAACACGAGCGCCGGCGTGCCTTGGACCTCGATCAAGGACGTCGGCGTGAACCCCCATCGTCGCCGGTGGCGGCGAATGCTGGCGAATGAGTCAGGCTCGGTCGTCGAGTTGCAGGCGTCCCCGCGACAAGTGGCGTTGAGGTCGTAGATATCGAGGAAAAAGATCGTGCCGTTTGAGAGGCTGACCGCCAAGAAGACCCCCCGCATGTTGGAAGCGCTTTGCGCTCGCGCTCGCGCGTCGTTGTCGAGGGGCTGACACAGATCTCCAGGTGGGACGATGAGGTTATCTTCGTCGTCGGTCGTCAGTTGGTACTCGGGCGTAACGACCTCGATCGCCCGTGCGTTGGTGAAGAGCGAGCGCACGCGATTGCGAGATTCGACGCCTTCCTCGTTGGCCCGTGGTGAGATGCCCGCGAGGATCGGCAGCGCCGCCCCAAAGTCCGGGGAGCCCGGCGTATAGTCGATGGCCAAGACGCTACCATCGGTTGCGCTGATCGCGTAGAGGTAGCGCTGGGTGGCGCTTTGGTTGTCGAACGATGCCGGCACGAACGGGGTGATGGCGAGGGTGGTCGTCGGGGTGTCGGTCACGGTGGCATCGAGGGGCGTCGCGCCGTTCGCGTCGAGCTTGAAGCGGTGGATGACCGGCAGATTCGCGTCTGCGACGAGCAGGACGTCGTCGGAAGCGTCGTCGTCCCGTCCGTAGTCGACGAGGACGGCTACGGGCCTTGGTCCCGTCTCCGGTCCGTCGACGCAGGGCGTTGTGGTTCTAACCGTCTTGATGTCCCGCTCCTCGGGGCCCGTGTCTGGACAGATGCGGTGGTAGTCCGAGGAGTCCGACGCGGGTGGAGGCACCGGGGTAGTCGCGTCGCAGTCCAACGTTTCGAGCGGAAAGTACGTTAGCGCGTCCATGTCCAATGCCCCGGTTTCGGGGTCGACGCGGATCTGCACCACCTTCCCGAGGTCCGGGATGGGTGCGTACAGCCAGCGGTAGACGATCAGGCCCGGCACGACGTCAGTGACTAGACCCTGGTCGTTCCTGACGATGTCAGGGGGAAAGCCCAACTCGTACGTGGCCAGATCGGTCGGACCGGCATCGAGGCTCACCTCCTGGTCCATAGGGAGATCGTCATCCTCGTCGGTGGTCAGGATTCGCCTGGTCGGGTACGCCTGGATCGTTTTAGGGCTGAAGCTGCTCACGTAGGTCATCGTGGGATCGAGCGGGGAGATCTGAAGGCCGGTGGGTTGCTCCCCGACTAGGAAGGCGGTGAATCCGGGAACCGTCGTGTTGGTGTCGAACACCAGCTGGTTGCTGAAGTTGATGGCCGACACCTCACCGGTTTGGACTTGCGTAACTGCGCCGAGGCCGTTGGGGGTGAAGTTGGGCGCCCACTCGGTGCTATCGATCTCGCACGCCTCGAGGGGGAGCACCTGGCGGACGTCTACGCTAAACGAGGTCGGTTGATCGAGATCCGCACAAAGGAGCTGAATCTTGTCCGAGCGGTCGAGCGCAGGCAGTGGGACCTGAGTCCCGCCCCTGTTGCAGGCGGCGATGAAGAGGGCACAGAGGCACCAAGCCGTCCAACGGATCATCGTGGACGCTCCGATACCGGTTGAGGCAAACCGACTAGGCCCAACAGGACGGGCGAGCACTCCGCCGAGGTGTCCATTCCTCCGGTTCCCGCCATGCCACCGGCGCCTGCGGAGCCTCCCATGCCACCGGCGCCTCCCATGCCGCCAGCGCCTCCCATGCCGCCAGTGCCTCCCATGCCACCAGCGCCTCCCATGCCGCCGGTGCCACCCGTCCCGGTGCTTGGCACTTCGAGGCATGCGAGGAGCGGGGCGAGGTCGGCGATGCGCAAGACCGAGGTGCTGAAGTCCGCAATGTAAAGGCGTGCCCGCGGGACATCGACGACGAATTCGAACGAGCCGCTGATGTTCGTGAGCACGGTGATCCCTTGAAAGAGCTCGGCGTCGATGATCTGCACCATGCGCTGGTTGAAGCAGCTGACGAACGCGGTGAGCACGGTCGTTCCACCCGCGGGAAGCTCGACGAGCTTCAAACGAGAGGGGCCGCGGCAAACCGAGATTTGGTCGACGACGTTGAGCCGATCGCCGGCTACGTCTCGCCGGGCCACGACGAGCGACTCCGGCAAGCGAGAAAGCAAGTATGCCAAGCTACGGTCTGGTCGCGGGTCGAAGAGGATGTCGCGCATGCTGTTCCCGGTGTCGAGTCCGGTGACGAACAAGGTGCCCGCGTTGAACAGATTGCTTTGGGTGGGGTCTCCATCGATACCGATGCCGACACGGACGACTTCGTTGCTCAGCGCGCTCGAAATCCAAGCCTTCTTTGCGTCGGGTTCGTACGTGATCGTCACCTGCTCGGGGGCAAGTTCGTCGATGGTAGCGGCGATTCGCGGACGCCTCACTGTGTACTCGGGGGGGCCGTCTGGGGGGCCCTGGTCGAAGAAGAGGCTCGCCTCGCCTTCACGATGCGCCATCAAGATGTAGTCGCCCTGGAATGCTGGGTCGTCCTCGCGGCCGGGGGGCGCGAAGTCCTCGGATAGACTGCCGACGAACACATCGACCGGGTCGGGAGGCGTCTCGACCGGAGCGTTGGGGTTCACCTGCACGGCTCCGCCGTTCCGGTACTCCTGGGAGCAGGATTGCTGCCCGACGAAGCCGCTCCCGCAATCGAACAGGCCTTGTTCGTCGACGTCGATGTAGGTCAGGTTCGCGTTGCTTCGGACGGGAAGGTACAGGCGGTCACCCGCGGTCGAGAGGGCGAGGCCGTCCGCGAACGAGCCGATTTCCGCCTCGCTCAGCAAGAGTCCCGGCGCGAGCACCGTCTTGAGCAGGGCGCCCTGGTCCCGCAGTCTGAGCTGGTCGGGAATCACCGAGCATCGGTCCGGGGGCACGGAGGTATTGCATGCGGGGACTGCTTGCCTCATATCGCAGCCGCACGGTTGGCAATCCGAATCGACGTTGGCGTTGCAGTTGCAGTCCGTGTCCTGTGACCCGTCCAGGCAGCTATCCCGGATGCCCGTGGCCGCGTCGTGGTCCACGCACACGTCGAGAATGCCCGCAAATGCACACCCTTCCCCAGCAAACTCCCCGGTGCTGTCGATCGCGTCGTTCAGGACTTTGAGGTCGTACGACTGAACAGACCCCGTATTGAACTCGAGGGCGAAGTTGGAGTTGACCACGAACACGTATTGTGGCTTCTCGTCCGAAGGCGGCAGCGAGAGCTCGATCGCGATGGGGAACGTCATGAGCCCAGGGGGCAGCGGCTTCCCGTCCTTGTTGACGCAGCCGGCCGAAATCATCCCGGAAACAAGCAAGAACCCCAGGGAAAAGCGGCTTACTTGCCCCTGTGGGCCGAATCGCGACCCCATGGGGCGCCACCCTAGCCGTTCGGCCTAAGGTGAGCAACTGGCAGTGAACCCCATTATTTCCAGGGATCGAGGATAGGTCCGTTGTCTTGCTCGCCCGACTCAGAGGGCTTCGGCCTGCGCCGCGACTTGCGCGTCGCACGCTCTTGCTTGGGGCGTGCGGACGTGGCCTTGGGGACGGCTTCCGGGATGGTGTCGGGCTCGCCGGTCTCGGGCACCTCGTGCGGTACGGGCGTGGGATCGCCCTTCGCAGGCGTTGCCACCCCAGGGGGGACCTGCTCCTGACCCGAATCAACGACGCCGCCAAACACAGTGAGACCGAGAACCGCCAATACGAGGAGTGCCAACGCCCCAAGGGCGATTGCGGTTTTCCGGGCTTGCTTGGGCTTCGGCTCGAGTGCCGGTTTGAGGGTGATGGTATCGGGGCCGACCACGTTGTGACCCGCATGAACGCGACCCAAATCGGCCTCTAGCTCTTGCATCGTGCGGTAGCGCTGCTCCGGCTTCTTTTCGAGGGATCGCATGATGACCCGCTCGAGCTGCTCGGAAAGTTTCGAAAACCGCACCCTTGGGGGGACCGGGTCCTCGTACATGTGCTTAGTGAGGATGCCCATCATCGTGTCCGCGTCGTGGGGCACGCGCCCGGTGACCATCTCGTAGAGAAGCACCCCGAGTGCGTAGATGTCTGTCCTGTGGTCGATGTCGTCGCCGGCGCACTGCTCGGGCGACATGTAGTGCGGTGTCCCGAGAACCTCGCCGTCCCGGGTGAGTCGGTGCGGGCGGTTGGCCACCTTGGCGATCCCGAAGTCGAGCACTTTGACGAAGTCCTCGTCCTCGCCCCGACGAGTCAGAAAGACGTTCTCCGGTTTGAGGTCCCGGTGCACGATTCCGGCGTCGTGGGCGGCGCCGAGCGCGAGGCAGATCTGGCGAGCGATGTGGATCGCTCGTCCCTCGGGCAGGCGCTGCGCGGCGTCGATGGCATCAATGAGGTCGAGCCCCTCGAGGCACTCCATCACGAAATAGGTGGAACCATCGGGGAGCGTACCGAAGTCGTTGATATCGACGATGTGCTCGTTGCCGATGTTGGATGCGCTTTGAGCCTCGCGCCGGAAACGCGCGAGCACTTCCTCGTCGCGGACGTTCTCGCTCCGAAGCACCTTGATCGCGAGTGCCTTGTGGAGCTGGATATGCGTCGCGCG
>CAXMND010000075.1:0-3106 GCA_964194675.1 uncultured Coxiellaceae bacterium
TGCTGTTTATGGCGGTCGGCAACAACCGTTTGGCGGGCGGTGGGTTCGAGGTCGCGCCAAAAGCTAAGCTCGACGATGGCTTGCTCGACCTAGCGGTCGTCAGTCATGGGTCGGGGGCCGATTTAATGCGGCTCAGCGCCGAACTCGAGACGCCGGACGATCCCGACAACAAGGTTCTGCGATACTGGCAGCTTCCCGAGTTCACGATCGAGGCCGAACGCGAAGTGCACTTCAACCTCGATGGGGAGCCCACGACCGAGCACAAGCTGCATTTTTCGGTCTTGCCGAAGCATCTCAAGGTCGCCTTCTAGATAGGCTGGGTGCCGTCAAACTGGTGCCGTATGCGATCGGAGGGGTCGCCACCGCGCTTGGCTGGCACGCGGGCTGGCACTAGTGTACTCCGCTCGGACGAAGATGCAGCGCAATCTACATCGCGGCCGGTTCTCGGTAGCTGCCTTTGCACTTGCGCTTGGCTTGGGCCTCATCAGCGTACCATCGGCGCGCGCCGAGGACCCTGAGCCCAAACCCGAAGTCGCCGCGCCTGAGGAGCCCAAGGAGGTCACGGGCGCGGACTTCGCGATTCAAGCCAATGCCGTCGAGGATCGCTTATCGCAGATCCAAAACGAGATGTCCGTCATCGATGTCGCGGAGGAGGTGAACGCCGCGCTCGATGAGATCGAAGCCGAAGGCGCCGAGCTTCAGGAGCAATTCAACGCGCTCGAAACTCGCCGCATGATGATCTCGGAGCTCAATGCCTTGCGCGTTCAGGTCGAGCTCTTGGACGCGCGGACCAAGAGGCAGATCGACAAGCTCAGTGTGTATGCCGGCGACCTCGAAGAGCTGGAGACCCAGAATGACGAGGACATCGAGGCTTGGACGAGAGCGGTACGAGCTATCAGGAAACCTTCCATCCCGAAGTCCGTCCGAGATCGTACCGCCTCGATTCTGCACGGCCTCCGCGAGGGCCGGAAGGAGCTGGACAAGAGGCTAGGCGAGGTGCTCGCGCTCCAGACTCGGGCGCTGGACGTTCGCGACAGCGTCCACATGGCAGAACAGCGCGTGATGCTTGCGCAGCGTGAGCAGGCCGAGAGCATTTTCGAGCGACAGGATCCACCGCTGTGGTCAACAGAGTCCCGCCCAGCAGAGAAAGCTGAGCGCGAGGGTTATGAGATTCGCTTCTCTTGGCTAGCTGTGACGAGCCACCTGCGCGCGCAGTGGGGTATCTTGCTTCTCCAGCTCTTCCTCGTCCTTGCCCTCGGATGGGCGTTTGTTCGAGTGCGAGCCTCGTTGGCCGACCGAGTCGACAAGCACCAGCAGGACGGAGGGATTCCCTGGGAGCACCGAGCGTTCGAAGCCCTCCGGCACCCGTGGGCGGCGGCGCTGCTGTTGGCAATCGCCTCGGTCCGCTTCTTCTACCCGGACCGCGTCGTGGAGATGATCCTCCTCACCTGGGTGATAGCGCTCCCGCTCTGGTTCGTCGTCTACAAGGAGATGGTGCCCACAACGTTCCGGAACGCGCTCGTCGGGCTCGGCTTGCTCGGGACAATCCATATCGTGGTCACGATGGTCTCCGGTCACCCCGGCGTAGAGCGAGCGTTGCTGCTCCTCGAGCTGGTGCTTGTATCCGCAGGGGCGGCTTGGCTGATTCGCTTCTTGCGAAACGTCGACGTTCCGAAGCGCATGCGGCAAGGCCTGTGGTTCTCCTTAGCAACCCTATGGACCAGGCTCGTCCTGTTGATCTCGATATTCGGCGTGGGGGCGACTGTGTTTGGCTACACGTATTTCGCCGAGGAAGCCGCGGGGGTCGCCATCATCGGTACGATCGCGGCGACGGTTTGGATGGCGCTCGCGCGTATCGTCGAAGCGATCGTCGCGTCCGCAGTGTACGCGGGCCGCCTGGATGGGTTCCGCATGATCCGCGCCAACCGGGACCTCACCGCAAAGATGCTGACCCGCGTCATACGTTTGGCTGCTACGGCGCTTTTCCTGTGGTCGCTGGCGGACATGACCACCGTTTGGAGGCCCATTGGAGGTGTGCTCGGTCGCGCCCTGTCAGCCGATCTGGGTCTCGGTTTTGCCACGACGGGCGTGACCTTTGGCGACTTGTTCGCCTTCTTCATCATCCTGTGGTTGAGCTGGACGCTCGCGCGTTTCGTGAGCTTCGTTCTCCGGGAGGAGGTTCTTCCCCGTCTTCACGTGCAGGCTGGAGTGCCTTTCGCTCTGACGACCTTCACCCGCTACGTGATCATCGCGATCGGCTTCATTGCGGCCATGTCGGTCCTTGGGATTCCACTCGATAGGCTCACCATCGTTCTAAGCGCGCTCGGGGTGGGCATCGGCTTCGGCCTTCAGGGCCTCGTCAACAACGTCGTATCAGGTTTCGTTCTACTGACGGAGCGGCCGATTCGCCTGCGAGACAAAATCGAAATCGAAGGCGTCCTCGGCCACGTGAGCGACATCGGCATTCGAGCGAGCAAGATTCGCACCTTCGATGGCGCCGAGGTCATCGTCCCCAACGGCGACTTGATCTCCGGACGGGTCGTCAACTGGACCCTCTCCGCCCGGCAACAGCGAGTGACCATCCCCGTCGGAGTGGCATACGGGACCGATCCCAACCAGCTCCTCGACATTTTGAGGAAGGTGGCGGCCGCAGATGAAAAGGTCTTCAAGGACCCGGCCCCACTCGCGCTTTTTCGCGGTTTCGGTGAAAGCTCGCTCGACTTCGAGCTCCGCATCTTCATGGACCCCTCGGACGTCTTGGATGTGCCCAGCGCGGTGACTGTGGCGATCAACGAGGCGCTGAAAGAAGCGGGGATCGAGATTCCGTTCCCGCAGAGGGATCTGTACTTACGTGGGGTGCCGGAGGGGTTCGTCTCGGCTGGTACTGACACCGACACTGAAAAATAGAATCTATCACCAGTCGCCGGCGCTCGGGTCGTTCTCGAGATACCGATGAATCCCGAAGCAATCCGGCATTGACCACTCCCTCATGTGAACATATCTGGAGCGTGTTGCAATGATCTCTTTGATGGCGTTCCTGCGGCTTAGTCGCCCTCACTTCCTGATGGGCGGCGCGTTGATGTACGCAGTGGGGGTGGCCCAAGGC